>NZ_DATAGQ010000143.1:0-42722 GCF_036263595.1 Geminicoccus sp.
TACTGGCTCCAGGAGATGGTGTAGACGCGCAGCTTCTTCTGGAAGGCCGCATAGGCGCTGGCCGAGCGGGCGCTCTTCACCTTGTAGAGTGCCTGGGCCAGCTCCCGGCTGCCGCCCCAGACCAGCACCCAGACGGGGACCGGCGCGGAGTCGACCATCGCGATGATGTGGTTCGAGCCGGCCGTGTCGTGGCCTGCACCGATTGGCGAGTTGGAGCTCAGGCCTTCCTTCACACGCCCCAGCAGGATCGGCGTGTTGGTGTAGCGGATGTCGTGCTCGAGCAGCCTGGGCAGGTCCTTGGCATAGGCGCTCAGGATCGACTGGACGATGCTGGTCCCGACCGGCTTGCCCGGCCGATAGGTCGGAACGATGCCGCGGATGCTGATGTCGTTGGAGTAGAGCAGGGTGCGGATCAGAGACTGCTCGTCATCCGGGTCCTGGCCGATATCAGTCAGGATGATGACGTGCGGCCGCTCCGATTTCATGGCGACGGTGAACTCCGCCCGACAGCCGCCGGAGACCGTGACGCTGCGGGCCGAGTTGCTCCAGGTGGAGCCTTTCACGCAGGCCGTATTGGACAACTGCTTGGAGAGGACGACGGATCCAGCATCGAAGCCGAACTGGCAGGTTTGCGCGCCATAGTTGGTGCTGGTGCAGGTGAGCGGGAACGTTGGAACCTGCTGCGCTCCGGCAGGTCTGGCCATTGTCGAGCACGCGACGGAGATCGAGGCGGCAAGAAGAAACGCTGCGGTGGCCTTGGTCACGGTCGATGCTTACTCCGAGGGCTTGAGTGACTGCGCCTGCATCCGGAGCGGCAAGCCGCGTGGAGGGCGGACTCCTGAAGCTTCGGGCTGGACAGGCTGATCTGCGCCGTCGCCAGGCTGCGGAACGTTACCGACGGGTCGCCTGAGACGGTTAACGGGCAAAGCATGACGCATGAAGACGTATTCTACGATATACATGCCGTCAAATCGGAAACTTTAAAGAAGAGTCGATAGATCAGGCCGCAGTAGCTTTCGAAAACTTTCCTTGGAGACGGAAAACGTATGTTTTCTCTAGAGACATTCGTCAACGACAGCGAAGTCGCATCCAGCGGCAAGATATCGGTCCGTGCACGCGCAACACGTATGCCAGTACGTCGACGTCCTTGCCGTGATACCCGGACCTGCGGTCGACATTGGCATGGTCGTGCTGCCAGATCGAGCCGAAGCATCCAACGAGGAGGCCCTTGCGAGCCAAGAAGAAGCCGCCTCTCCCCGTTTCAGGACGAGGCTTGCCTGTCGTGGGTTTTGGAGGAAGCATGTCGAACTTGCGCATCTCTTGACGGCTGGCGCAGGGAGCGCTGGTATCGCTTGTGAAGGTGCCGGTCGACCAGGGCAGATGGCCATTTGCCCAGGCCAGTGGAAAGGCCGCCTCATGTGGGATCGCAGCCTGGTTCGCCTCGCGCTGGTGCATATGCTGCCCGGTGCCGCGAACCGGATTGGCGTGCCGCTGGCGCCGCTGCTGACCCGCGCAGGATTGCCCGCCGACGAAACCTTTGCCGGCGACGGCGTCGCTTCCCGGGCCCAGATCTGCGCCTTGCTGCAGGGACTGGCGGAGCGGGCAGGCAACCCGACCATCGGGCTCGACCTCGCGGCGGCGGCCGATCCTGGCCAGCTTGGCCTTGCCGGACATGCGCTGTTTGCTGGCCGCACATTGCGGGAATGCTTGGTCGCCCTCGCCCGGCAGATGCCGGCCCTCCAGGGAGGAGTTGCGCTCAGGCTCGATGCAACGGGTGGTGTCGCTCGCTGGTCCCACCACTTCGCCGACAGCGACGCCGAACATGCCAGGGTACTCAACGAGGGGGTGCTGGGTTTCATGGTAGGTGCCTTCAAGGCAATTGCCGGCGTGGAACCGCAGCAATTGAGCGCCAGCATGCCGCATCGTGCCCGGGCTCCTGCCCGGATCTACGAGGATAAGCTCGGCACGTGCACGACGTTCGGCACCAGCGGCGGGATCACGTTGACGTTCGACGCCAAGTGGCTGGACCGACCGAGCCTCCTGTTCGGCGACACGCGTTTTGGCAATAACCCATGGCCTCGCGACATGTCGGGGTTGGCACCGGGTGTCGCTTGGCTCGACGACGATGCACTCGTCGCCGCACTTTTCCGGATGTTCGAAGGTGCTGCGCTGAGTGGGTCGCTTTACCTGGTCGATACGGCACGCAGCCTCGGCCTCTCGCCGCGCACCCTTCAGCGGCGCCTTGCCGGCCTCGGCACTTCCTTCGAAGCGGAGGTCGATGCCTGGCGGCACCAGCGGGCACGCATCTTCCTCCTCGATGCCAGCATTCCCGTCGCCTCGGTCGGCCGGGCACTCGGCTACCGGCATCCCGCTCATTTCGTACGGGCGTTCCGTCGCTGGGAAGGGCAGACACCGTTGGCCTACAGGACAATGGAGGCTGCCAGCCGGCCTGCCACCGGCCAATCACATGGCATCAAATGGTAATTGAGCGCATTCCGCCAGCGTCGCAAAAATAGAGGCGGACGAACTCGTTCCGATCTTGATCACCGGCGCCCGACTCCGTCGGCAGCCGCGGCGTTCAAACGTTGGGGCGGCCGAATGCGGAACTGCCATGAACGCTTGTGGCGACATCCAGAGGCTCCAGGAGCCGGCTGCGATGCGACCGGCAACCGATGCCGGGATGATCTGGATCCCCGGCGGGGTCTTCCACATGGGGTCGGACGATCATTATCCGGAAGAAGCGCCGATGCATGAGGTCGCAGTCCAGGGCTTCTGGATCGACCGGACACCTGTGACCAACCGCGCCTTCGCACGCTTCGTCGCCGAGACCGGATACGTTACCGCTGCCGAGCAGCTACCCTGCGCCACGAACTATCCGGACGCCGATCCACAGCAACTCGTTCCCGGCTCGCTCGTGTTCGCTTCGCCAGGCGAGGCCGGGGACAACGACGACTGGACGCGCTGCTGGCGCTTCGTCCCCGGTGCCGACTGGCGTCATCCGCAGGGGCCGGACAGCAGCATCGACGGGCTCGCCGACCATCCCGTGGTCCATGTCTCCTACGATGATGCGATGGCCTATGCGCGGTGGCATGGCAAGGCGCTGCCCAGCGAGGCGGAGTGGGAGTACGCAGCGCGCGGTGGCCTGGACCGCACCGAGTTCTCCTGGGGTGCTCTATTGCTTCCGGACGGGATCCATCGCGCCAACCTGTGGCAGGGCCGCTTTCCGGACGAGAACCTCGCGCTGGACGGATATGCCGCCACGTCCCCGGTGACGGCCTTTGCGGCCAACGGGTACGGCCTGTTCGATATGATCGGCAACGTATGGGAGTGGACGGACGACTGGTACCGGCCCGACCATCGCGACCGGATTGTGAAGAATTGCTGTCTGGCCGGCAGTGCCGATGTCGGCGGCGCGGCGACATCCGCCGTTCCATACGGGCTGGGGCCGGTCATTCCCCGCAAGGTATTGAAGGGCGGCTCGCATCTGTGCGCGCCGAACTACTGCCGACGCTACCGCCCAGCCGCACGCCAGCCTCAAACCATCGACACCGCATCGGTGCACATCGGCTTTCGCTGTGTCCAGCGTACCGGGACATAACAGGAATCCTGCCATGAATGCCTCGATTGATCCTCCGTTGGCCGACGCTGCCCGGCCTTCCAGGCGCGACGTGCTCGCCTCCGGGGCCAGCTTCCTGGCTGCGGTCGCCGGGTTGTCGCTCGTTTCTCCCCGCGCCCGCGCGATGGACACGCCCCGCCCCCACATCCTCTACATCATGGCGGACGACCTCGGGTTCGCCGATGTTGGCTTTCATGGATCGGACATCGAGACGCCGAACCTGGACCGCCTCGCCGAAGGCGGTGCCCGCCTCGCCCAGTTCTATGCCCAGCCCATGTGCACGCCCACGCGCGCCGCGCTGATGACGGGCCGCTATCCTCTGCGCTACGGGCTGCAGACCGGTGTCATTCCCTCGGGCGCGAGCTATGGCCTTGCGACCGACGAGTTCCTGTTGCCGCAGGCACTCCAAGGCGCGGGCTATCGAACCGCCCTGATCGGCAAGTGGCACCTGGGTCATGCCGATACCGACTTCTGGCCCCGCCAGCGCGGCTTCGACAGCTTCTATGGCCCACTGGTCGGCGAGATCGACCACTTCAAGCACGAGGCGCACGGCGTTAACGACTGGTACCGCGACAACGAGTTGCTGAAGGAGGAGGGTTACGACACGGAGCTGTTCGGTGCCGAAGCCGTACGGCTGATCCAGGGGCACGATCCGCAGACACCACTGTTCCTCTACCTCGCGTTCACGGCTCCCCACACTCCCTACCAGGCGCCCGTTGCCTATCTGGAGCGATACGCCCACGTCGCAGACCCGTCGCGCCGCGCCTACGCGGCGATGATCACGGCGATGGATGATCAGATCGGCAAGGTGGTGGGCGCGCTTGAGGCGAAGGGTCTGCGCGACGAGACGCTCATCCTGTTCCACAGCGACAACGGCGGCACCCGCGACAGGATGTTCGTCGGTGAGGGTGCGGTCTCGGGCGAACTCCCGGCCAGCAACCTGCCGTACCGCAGTGGCAAGGGAACTCTTTACGAGGGTGGGACCCGGGTGGTGGCGCTGGCCAACTGGCCAGGACACATCGCTCCGGGAACCGCCGATGGCGTGATGCACGTCGTGGACATGATGCCGACCCTGGCGAAGCTCGCCGGAACCAGCCTCGACAAGGCGAAGCCGCTCGATGGTACCGACGTCTGGCCGGCACTGGCCAAACGGGAGCCTGGACGTGACGAGGTCGTCTACAACGTCGAGCCGACGCAGGGTGCCGTGCGCGAGGGCAGGTGGAAGCTCCACTGGCAGGTGGTGCTGCCACCCCGGATCGAGCTGTTCGACCTCGACAAGGACCCCTCGGAGACGACGGACGTCTCGGCCGAGCATCCCGAGAAGGTGGCCGAACTCCAGGAGCGGGTCCTCGCGCTCGCACGCACCATGGCGCCACCGCTGTTCTATTCTGCGGCACTGAAGGCGACCTTGTCCGCATCGCTCTCGACGCCGAGCGCAGCCCTGTACGACATGAGCCGCAAGGACGATTGATGCGGGATCCTCGCAGCCACTGCGCCAGTCGGCCCGGCATGGCCCGCGCGATCCACGATGCGGGTCGCATGGCCGCCATCCTTCTGCCTGCCGTGCTCCTTGGCCTGACGGACACTGTGTGCCTTGCCGCCGATGTCGCTGACACGGCAAGCCCGCGTACGGAGTCCGTGAAGGATGCCGATAGGCCCGTCTTCACTGGCAGCCTCTATCTCTGGGCGGCGGCGTTGGAGGGGACGACGTCGACGTTGTCGTCGCTACCGCCGGCCAAGATCGACCTCAGCTTCGGTGACGTCCTGGAGAACCTCGACGGCGGCATCATGGGAGCAGCAGAAATGCGCGCCGGCCAGTGGAGAGTGCTGGGCGACATGATGTTCACGGAGGTCTCTCCAGGCGGTACCCTCCAGGGCCCCTCCGGCGCCGATGTCGAACTGCGCACGCGAAGCTTCACCCTGCAAGGCGACGTGCTCTACCATTTCTACGGATCGGAAGCCCTAGACCTGGATGCCGGGGCGGGCCTCCGCTTCTGGTATCTTCACAACAAGCTCAGTATCGACTCCGGGTTGGTCCCGGGCGACATCACTTCCAGCGATTCGGAAGCCTGGGCCGACCCCGTTCTCGCTGGCCGGATCCGTGGCCGGCTCGGCGGGTCCTGGGACGTCACGCTCGTCGGCGACATCGGTGGATTTGGCGTGGGCTCGCAACTCACCTGGCAGGTCATTGGCACGCTCGACTACCAGTGCACCGAGAATCTGGCGTTGCGGCTCGGCTATCGCGCTCTGTCGGTGGATTACGAAGACGGTGATGTTCTCTACGACGTCCGCATGCAGGGGCCGATCATCGGCGCGACCTACCGGTTCTGACGCCGACCGCGGACCTGATCAGGCCGCGAGCCACGGCCGGATGCCATATCCTCGCTGAAAATCGGGTCAATGCGGCACCGAACGCCGACAGCCCGGACCAGGCATCCCCCATTCTTTCAGGGACCGGAACGTCTTCCTCGCGAGCGAGAAACCACCGCCCGATGATCGATCACAGTATCGAGGAAGAATGGTGCTGCCGACTGGAATCGAACCAGCGACCTCGTCCTTACCAAGGACGCGCTCTACCGACTGAGCTACGGCAGCCTATGGGCGTGCACGGGCAGGTGGTGCCCCGTCGCGCCGGGCGCTAGATGCCATGGGTATGGCGGGGTTGCAAGAGGGCCGACGATGACCGGGGAGAGGGGCGACCGTGGCGAGGCGGCGCGAGCCGAGCGGGCCAGGCGGGTGGCCGACGTGATGCGCGAGAACCTCCGGAAGCGAAAGGAGCAGGAAAGGGCACGTGAGACGGGCCGGAATGGCCCCGCAGGACGGGAACAGGTTCCCGACGGGGCTCCCGGCCCGGTTGACCGTTAGCACGGGTGCTCTAGAACCGCGGGCCATGCTGGCACATGGCTGCCGCACGCCATCGATCAACGGCAAGCTGGACTGTTCAGATATGGGGATCATGCCCGACCATTGGATCCGGGAGCAGTGCCTGGAGCACGGCATGATCGAGCCGTTCGTCGAGCGGCAGACACGCCAGGCCGGCAAGGAGAAGCTGATCTCCTACGGGCTGTCTTCCTATGGCTACGACGCCAGGCTGGCGCCGGAGTTCCGGATCTTCACGAATGTCGACAACGCGCTTGTCGACCCCAAGGAGTTCTCGGCGCAAAGCTTCGTCGAGCGCGACGGACCCAGCTGCGTGGTGCCGCCGAACAGCTTTGCCCTGGCACGGACGGTGGAGTACTTCCGGATCCCGCGCGACGTGCTGGTGATCTGTCTGGGCAAGAGCACGTACGCCCGTTGCGGGATCATCGTGAACGTCACACCGCTCGAGCCCGAATGGGAAGGCCATGTGACGCTGGAAATCTCCAACACCACGCCGCTGCCTGCGCGAGTCTACGCCGACGAAGGCATTTGCCAGTTCCTGTTCCTCAAGGGCGAGAGCCCGCCCGAGGTCAGCTATCGGGATCGTGCAGGCAAGTATATGGGGCAGCGGGGCGTCACCCTGCCGAAGATGTAATGGACCGGATCATCATTCAGGGCGGGGTACCGCTCCAAGGCAGGATCCAGGTGAGCGGCGCCAAGAATGCGGCCCTGCCGTTGATGGCCGCGACCTTGCTCACGGACCAAGCGATCGAGCTTTCCAACGTGCCCGACGTCGCCGACGTCGCGACCATGCAGCGCCTCCTGCAACGGTTGGGCACGGGCTCGACGATGCAGCCAGGTGCGCCGGGCACCTTGCAACTGCAGACCAGCTCGCTGATGTCCACGACGGCTCCCTACGACCTCGTGCGGAAGATGCGGGCGTCGGTGCTGGTGCTTGGGCCCATGCTGGCAAGGCAGGGCGAGGCGACCGTGTCACTTCCGGGCGGTTGTGCCATCGGAACCAGACCGATCGACCTGCATCTCATGGGCCTGGAGCGCATGGGCGCGGTGATCGAGCTCGAACAGGGTTACGTGAAGGCCACGGCTCCCAAGGGGCTGAAGGGCGCCGAGATCAAGCTGCCGCAGCCATCGGTGGGTGCCACCGAGAACATCCTGATGGCCGCGTCGCTCGCGGATGGCGATACGGTGATCCTGGATGCTGCCCAGGAACCTGAGATCGTCGACCTCGCAGCTCTGCTGACCGCCATGGGGGCCGAGATCGAGGGGGCAGGCACAGGCGTGCTGCGGGTGCGCGGCCGCTCCAGCCTCGGCGGCGCCTCGCACCGCATCATCGCCGACCGGATCGAAGCCGGGACCTACGCGATGGCGGCCGGCATCACCGCTGGTCACCTCCACCTGGAAGGGGTGAAGTCGGAGCACCTAGGTGTTGCGGCCGAGCGGCTGGAAGAGGCCGGCCTTGTGCTGGAAGACGTGGCCGAGGGGCTGTCTGTCAAGGTGGCGGAGGGCGGCCTTAAGGGCGTCGACGTCATGACCCGGCCATTCCCCGGCTTCGCCACCGACCTGCAGGCGCAGTTCATGGCGCTGATGTGCATGGCGAACGGTGCCTCGATGATCACCGAAACGATCTTCGAGAACCGGTTCATGCATGTGCCCGAACTGGCACGCATGGGGGCGCGGATCACCGTGCATGGCGGCTCCGCGCTGGTGCGTGGCCAGAGCCGCCTGACCGGTGCGCCGGTGATGGCGACCGATCTCCGAGCCTCGGTCTCGCTCGTTCTCGCCGGTCTCGCGGCGGAGGGGCCTACAACCGTAAACCGGGTATACCATCTGGATAGAGGCTACGAGCGGCTCGAGGAGAAGCTGCGTGGCGTGGGGGCCCGGATCGAGCGGGCCGGCTGACGGAGGAGATCATCTTGGCGGAAAAACGCGTGCGCTTGCAGGCGACCGATGTGGAAGACCTGGCGGTGATCGCGGCCTTCCTGCAGGACGCCCGTACCTGCGTCGCCGAGATGGCCTTTGACCCGCAGCAGCACCGCTTCATGGCGGCATTCATCCGCTATCGCCGCGAATGCCAGCGCGATCCCCTGAACTGCGATGGCCTGACCGAGTGTTCGTCGGCGCTGGTATTCGACGGCGTCGGCAAGGTCCGCTACCGCGGCATCGACGAGACGGCGCGGCTGGCGGAACTGAACCTGCTCACCATCGCGACGCAGCCCGGGCCGGGTAGTTCCATCTACATCGACCTGATCTTCGCCGGGGAGGGCACCATTCGCCTGGAAGCCCCCGGCACCAAGGCACGCCTCGACGATTTCAGCGAGCCGGTTCCTTGCAAGATCAGTCCCTGCGATCATTTCACAGCGTAGCTGAATCGGGCCCGGCTGCCGCGGGGTCCGGACGGCTCATCCGGAGAGACGGATTTGCGGTTCCTCGACGCGCGCGCGGCCGAATTCGAGCGTGCCTTTTCGGCACTGGTGGATCTTCGTCGCGATGACGAGGCCGATGTCGGTCCGGCGGTGCGCACCATCCTGCAGGACGTCAGGGCGCGCGGTGACGAGGCCCTGGTCGAGCTGACCCGCAGGTTCGACGGCTTCGATCCTGCCATCAAGGGAATCGAGGTCGACCCCGCGGAGATCGCGAGAGCGTGGGACAGCTGCCCTGCGGAGCAGATCCAGGCCCTGGAGGTGGCCGCGGAGCGGATCGAAGCCTTCCACGACCGGCAGAAGCCCCGGCCGATCGACTGGATCGATGAAGCGGGCGTGCGATTGGGCCAGCGCTGGACACCGATCGAGGCAGTCGGACTCTACGTGCCTGGCGGGACCGCGGCCTACCCCTCCTCAGTCCTGATGAACGCGATCCCGGCCCGGGTGGCTGGATGCGACCGGCTGGTGGTGGTGGCGCCGACGCCGGAGGGACGCGCCAACGCCCTCGTGCTGGCAGCCTGCCGGCTGGCGGGGGTGGACGAGGTCTACCGGGTCGGGGGAGCCCAGGCGATCGCAGCGCTGGCCTACGGCACGGCAAGCATCGCCCGGGTCGACAAGATCACGGGACCGGGCAACGCCTATGTTGCCGAAGCCAAGCGGCAGGTGTTCGGCGTGGTCGGGATCGACATGATCGCAGGCCCGAGCGAGGTCGTGGTCGTGGCCGACCGGAGCGCGTCCGCGGTTCTGGTGGCGGCCGACCTGATCGCCCAGGCCGAGCATGACGTGCTGGCCCAGAGCATTCTGATCACCGACGATGCGGAGCTGGCACGGGCGGTGCCAGTCGAACTGGAGCGGCAGCTGGCCACCGCGCCGCGCGCCGCGATCGCGCGGGCAAGCCTTGATCGATTGGGTGCGGTGATCCTGGTGCCGGCGCTGGCGGAAGCAGTTGGACTGGTCGATCGATTGGCGCCCGAGCATCTGGAGTTGATGGTCGAGGAACCGGACAACCTAGCTGCCAGCATCCGGCATGCCGGCGCAATCTTCCTGGGCCATTGGACGCCGGAAGTCGTCGGCGACTATGTGGGCGGGCCAAATCACGTGCTGCCGACCGCCCGTAGCGCCCGTTTCTCGTCCGGCCTGTCGGTCTACGACTTCATGAAGCGAACGACGCTGCTTGGATGCGACGAGGCGTCATTCGGCCAGATCGCGCCGGCCGCACAAATCCTGGCGGAAGCTGAGGGCCTGGACGGCCATGCCAATGCGATCAGGCTGCGGGGTCGCAGGTGACGAGGCGGTCCGGCGGCCCTGACCGGATCGTCGCGATCGAGCTCGACCAAGGGGGCGTCGTTCGCTGGACGCCGGAAGTGCAGCACGAGCGCAGCGTGGCGATCTTCGACCTGCTCGAGGATAACTGCTTCAGGCTGAAGGATGGGTTCGACGGGCCGTACCACGTCTTCCTCTCCCTGCGTGACATGAACCTGGTCTTGCTCGTCAAGCATGCGGAGGCGGAGCACAAGAAGGAACTGATCCTCGCGGTCCGCCCGCTGCGCCGGGTGATCAAGGACTACTTCATCATCTGCGACAGCTATTTCCAGGCGATCCGCGGCGCTCCGCCATCGCGGATCGAGGCCATCGACATGGCACGGCGCGGCCTGCACAACGAAGGGGCGGAACTGCTGCGCGAGGCCTTGGTCGAGAAAGTGGACGTGGACGCTCTGACGGCCCGCCGGCTGTTCACCCTGGTCTGCGTGCTCTCCCTCCGTCGGTGATGGCCGAGCGCGCCGACCTTTCCGATGGAACGATGCCGGGCAGCGTCCTGTTTGCCTGCACCCACAATGCCCTGCGCTCCGCCATGGCCGAAGGGATCCTCAAGTTTCTCTGGGGCCGGAAGATCTACGTCCAGAGCTGCGGAGTGCGGCCGCAGGAACTCGATGCGTTCGCGGTCGCCGTGATGGACGAGATCGGCATCGAGATCGGCAAGCATCGGCCGAGGACCTTCGACGACCTTGAGGACGACTTCTTCGACGTCGTCATCTCGCTCTCGCCCGAAGCGCAGCATCGTGCCGTCGAACTGACCCGCACCATGGATGTGGAGATCGAGTTCTGGCACATGCCTGATCCCTCCATCATCGAGGCCAGCCGGGAGGTGAAAATGGAGGCTTATCGGGCGCTTCGTGACGAGTTGATTGGGCGGATCCGAAAGCGCTTCCCGATCGAACCTGCGCCGGCACACTGAGATAGGCCTGAACCAGGGGCGCCGGCTGGCTGTGGCTCGGCTGCGCTTGACCGGGAAAAGTCTCGGGCGCAGAAGCCTCGCAGCATGGCGGTCCCGAAAAGACTCGCCATATATCCCTATGGATGAACACCAACAGAGGATTGGCCCACGGTCGATGTGTCGTGGACTACCAACGGAGTGTAGATGGCGAAGGAAGATCTGATCGAGTTCGGTGGCGTGATCGCCGAAGTGCTGCCCAATGCGATGTTCCGGGTCAAGCTCGAGAACGATCACGAAGTGCTGGCGCATACCTCCGGTCGGATGCGCAAGAACCGCATCCGCGTGCTCACCGGTGACAAGGTGACCGTGGAGATGACACCCTACGACCTCAGCCGCGGACGCATCACCTACCGCTTCAAGTGATGACGTCTCCGCTGGTCCTGGCATCGGCCTCGCCGCGCCGCCTGGACCTTCTGCGTCGCTGTGGCATCGAGCCGGCGTACGTGATCGAGACCGACGTGGACGAAAGTGTCCTGCCTCGGGAACTGCCGAGAGCCTATGCGCAGCGCGTGGCGCGCGCCAAGGCCGAGGCCGGCGCGGCATCGAACCAGGCGGCAGCGGCCTATGTCCTCGCCGCGGATACGGTCGTAGCTTGCGGTCGTCGCATCCTGCCGAAGGCGCTGGACGAGACGACGGCCGCTGAGTGCCTAGACCTGTTGTCCGGGCGCCGCCACCGGGTCATGACGGCTATCGTCGTTGCCACGCCGGACCGACGCTTCGTCGGTCGGCTGGTCGAGACAGCCGTCCGCTTCAAGCGGCTGTCGCCGCAGGAGCGCAGCACCTACCTGTCGTCAGCCGAGTGGCACGGCAAGGCCGGCGGCTACGCCATCCAGGGCGCTGCCGAAGCGTTCGTGCCGGCGATCCAGGGAAGCTATTCAAACGTAGTCGGCTTGCCCTTGTGCGAAACGCTGGGGCTGCTGCAAGGCCTGGGCTGGAGACCGGCATGACCCATGCCCTCGTGATCGAAGAGACAGGCTTCGGCCTGCGGGCCGCGAGGCTCGAAGACGACCGGCTCGTGGAGATCGTCGACCTGGATCATGACCAGGCACGGGTGACCGACCGGCTGTTCGCGGCCCGCGTCACGCGGGTGGAGCCCAAGATGGGCGCCGCGTTCCTGGACATCGGCCTGGAGCAGAACGCGTTCCTGAACGTCAAGGACGCGCGCCACATGCCGGGCGCCGACCCGCGGATGCCGATCGAACGGATCCTTGCCGAGGGGCAGCGGATCGTCGTCATGGGCCTGCGCGAGGCCGTGGACGAGAAGGGGCCGCGGGTTACCTGCGACATCAGGCTGATCGGCCTGCACCTGGTTCTACGGCCCTCATCCGAGGCCGTGGAGGTCTCCGGCAATCTGGGCAAGCGCCAGCAGTTCGAGCTGAAGGAACGGGCCAGGGAGTTGTTCCCGAAAGGCGGCGTGCTGCTGCGCCGTGGGGCCCAGAACCAGCCCGATGACGTGCTGCTGGCCGAACAGGAGGAACTGCGCCGGCGCTGGCACGGCTACCTGGACTTGGCGAAGAAGAAGTCCGGCCCGCTGGACGCCGACGACACGGTCGAGCGGCTGCTGCGGACCCTGCTGGGCAACCCGGTCGAAGTCATCACCGTGGCCGATCCTGGCCTGGCCGCGCAGATCAGGTCGTTCCGGGACGCTCACATGGCCGGATCGGGACCGCTGGTAGAACTGATCGATGGCGACGCTTTCGAAGCGACCGGGGTCGCCGAGCAGATCGACGCGGCGTTGCAGAGCGAAGTCAGGTTGCCGGATGGCGGGCGTATCTGGATCGAGCGGACCCGGGCGCTTACCGCGATCGACGTCGATGCCGGTGGCCAGGCTTCGTTTAGGGTGAACATCGCGGCGGCGCACGAGATCGCGCGGCAGCTCAGGTTGCGCAACATTGGCGGGATCATCGTCGTCGACTTCGTCGACTTGGTCAGCAAGAACGAGCGCTTCCGGGTGATCGAAACGCTCAAGAGGGCATTGGCGGCCGACCCTGTGCCGGGCCACGTCCATGACGTATCGCCGCAGGGACTTATCGAGATCGGCCGGCCGCGCCGCGGCATCGGCCTGGACGAGTTGATGCTGCGGCCATGCAACCATTGTCTTGGGGAAGGGACGACGCCGTCGCTGCGCTCCAGAGCAGAGGCATTGGTCAGGGCTCTGCGCCGCTCGCCGCGCCTGCCCGAGCAGGTGGCGGTCGCAAGGGATCTCGGCAGGTACCTGCAGGACGGTGCCGGTGCCGCAGCACTGGCTGCAAGCGGGTTCAAGGGACGGCTATCGATGGAGCCGTCGCTCCGGTCCGGTGCGTTCCAGCTGTCATGACGGAACTGCCAACCCTCCAGGGGCGCTGCCCCAACTGTGGCAAGCCGCGCGATCACCGGTTCAGGCCGTTCTGCTCGCGCGCCTGCCGTGACCGTGATTTCCTGGCCTGGGCCAATGACCGCTATGCCATTCCCGCTGTCGAGAACACCGAGGATGACGGCGACCAGTCATTGACCGAGCAGGACGAGCGCGACGACTGAACCTCGATCGCAACGTTCGCCTTAGCGGAGCTTGGCCGGATCGAAGCCGTTGGTCAGCGCCAGCAGCTGCCGGAATCGGCGCTCGTTCATGCTCCAGGCACGCAGCCCGTAGCGCTGGCTGCCGAAGGTCACCAGCCGGATCTTCATGTCCAGGCCGGATCCGGCGAGGTCCCAGTGGCAGACCATGTCACCCATGCCCGGCCGGACCTCCGGTTCCTGGCACCCTGACAGCGGCAGGTCGCCCAGCGAACCGATCGCGAGCCCAGTATTCTCCAGGCTGCGCGTCAGCCGGTCGTCCTGGACCGGAAGATCGGGATCGCGTGCGAGACTGGAGAAAAAGCTGCCCACTCCGCTCAGGTCATAGGTGACCTGCTGCTGCAGCCAGCGCTCGACGTCATCGGTCTCTTCCTCGGGCGGAAGTTGCCGGATGGTGAGGCCGGTGAACGCGCTGAACAGGGAACGTGCCGGCGAAATGGTGGCCGACGGCGGCGTGCTCGACGTGCCCGGGTAGTCCTTGCACGTCAATTCCAGCTCGGGCGGCAGCGAGACAGCGGGACAGATGGCCGCCTTGACCGGCATCGCTCCAACCATCGCGAAGAAGGCAACCAGAAGAAGTCCGCGAAGCGTCATGATCGTCCTATTCAGGGATCATCGGGCCAAGGAGTTGCCGCAGATGAGCCCTGCCGTGCTGTGAGACCCGGAAGCGTCCCCGCGCGACCAGGAATACGCGCTTGGCCACCAGCGACTGTCGAACGCACTGGGAAGGGTTGCCTAGCTTGATGCCCTGTTCGAGCAGGCGCTTGTTGGCCTCGGCTGTGGCGAAGGTATCGTCGGCGGACGCGGCCTGGGCGAAGAAGCCTGCGGCCAGCATCGTGTCGACCTCGGTGGCGGTACCCGGCAGACGCTGGATATAGGAGCCGAACTCGCCCAGGGCGTCCGCATCCTGATCACGGATAGCCACCTCCGCCGGAAGCGAAGCGATCGCCACTGGATCGCCAGCCAGCCGGTCCAGCAACGCCTCGATGCGCTCGGCATAGGCGCGCACGAACTCTTCGCTGCCGGCGACCTCGAATTCGCGCTGGGCGAGATTTACCCTGAGTTTGGCCTGGATCGTGTCCACCCCGATCTCCGCGCGAAAGGAGGGTCCGGTTCGCACGGATCGCCCGTGCAGTAAAGCTCAGTCGACGGCAACCACCAGCGGCAGGAGAGCCGCCCGCAGCAGCTCCGGGATCGGGGTGGGGCGCTGGTCCGCGCGTCCGACGAAGACATGGACGAAGAAGCCGTCGGCCGCCGCCTGTTCGCCGCCACGCCGGAAGATCGCGCATTCCCACCGGACGGAGCTCGTGCCGAGCCGGCTGACGCGTACGCCGACGTCCAGCTCATCCGGAAAGCCCACGGCCTCGTGGTAGCGACAGCCGCTCTCGACCACGAAGTCCATCACCGGCCCGTTCATCGGGTCGAGGCCACCTTCCTCGATCATCAGCAGGTTCACCGCGAGGTCGAACCATTGGTAGTAGAGCGCGTTGTTCGCGTGGCCATACATGTCGTTGTCCGACCAGCGCGTCTGAACGGGGAAGAACCGGCGGTAATCGGCCCGGACCGGCCGTCTTGGCCGCCCGCTCACCGGGGATAGCGCTGCTCGAGTGCCGTATAGAGCGCCTGCAGCCCTGTTGCTTCGCCCCCCTTGGGCCGGCCCGGCCGGCTCTCCTGGTTCCAGGCGAACAGGTCGAGATGGGCATAAGGCTTGGTCTGAGTCACGAACGCCTGGAGGAACAGGGCGGCTGTGATGGCTCCGGCAAACGGGCTCTGGCCGGCATTGTTGAGGTCGGCGATGCTGCTCTCGATCAGCCGCTTGTAGGGTGCGTGCAGCGGCAGGCGCCACATCGGGTCGCCCGCCTCCATGCCACCGCGCAGCAGGCTCTGGGCAAGGTCCTCGTCAGCAGTGAACAGGGCAGGCAGCTCCGGCCCCACCGCCACCCGCGCAGCTCCGGTGAGCGTCGCGGCGTCGATCAGGAGGTCAGGCGTTTCCTCGTCGGCCAGCGCCAGGCCGTCGGCCAGGATCAGCCGGCCTTCCGCATCCGTGTTGCCGATTTCGACGGTAAGGCCCTTGCGTGAGCGCAGCACGTCGCCGGGTCGGAAGGCAGCGCCGGCAATGCTGTTCTCGACCGCCGGCACGATCAGGCGCAGCCGAACCGGCAGGCCCGCATCCATCACGGCATCGGCCAGACCCGTCATGATGGCCGCACCGCCCATGTCCTTCTTCATGAGCAGCATGTTCGACGACGGCTTGATGTCGAGGCCACCCGTGTCGAAGCAGACCCCCTTGCCGACCAGCGTCACCTTGGAGTGAGCGGGGTCGCCCCACTGCACGTCCACGAGACCGGGTGCACGGACCGATGCCCGCCCCACCGCATGGACCAGCGGGAAGCCAGCCGACAGAAGCTCATCGCCGCGGATCATCCGTACGGTCGCGCCATGACGCGCGCCGGTTTCGGCGATGGCCTCCAGCAACTCGGCCGGGCCTAGCTCGTTTGCTGGTAAATTGATGAGGTCTCGCGCCTGCCAGATCGACGTCGCCAGACGGATGCCGCGTGCTGCCGCGGCCGGATCGTCCAGGACAAGGCGAGGCATCGGATCGTCTGGCCGCTTGTACCGGTCGAACCGGTAAGCTGCCATGGCCCAGCCCAGGCTGGCCTTGTCGAGCGGCAACAGACCGGCCGGGTCGTCGAGGAACCAGTCACCCGGCGGCAAGCTCGCCAGAGCCTGGGCGGCATCCGAGGCTTCGGCCGGGCTGGAAACGAGCAGGACAGCTAGTGCAGCCGCTCCGCCCGCATCAGGTACGAGCAGGACGGCGCCGGCCCTGGGCTTGAAGCCACTGGCTTCCGCCCACGTTGCCGCCATGGCGCCGAACCGCGATTTGCCCTGGTCCCAATCGGATGCGGCCATGACGGCAAGCCGGCGCGCGCCGGCACGGTCGTGGGCGAAGCAATGTAGTGTCATGCGATCAGCTGTGCTTCTTGCCGAGCTCTTCAATCTGCCGCTGCATGGCCGCGAGCTGGTTCTTCAGTTCCGTGACATCGTCGCGCACGGTGGCGGCCGGCTCCGCTACGGCAGGCTTCTCCGGCGCGGACGCCGTGGCGGCGAACGGATTGAACATCCTGGCTGCGTTCTGGAACAATGCCATGTTCTGCCGGGTCATCTCGTCGAAGCGGTCGACGGGAAAGAATGGGCCGAACGTCCCTTGCAGGTAGGACCGCATCTGGTCCTGCTGCCGGGTAAAGCTCTCCATGCTCATCTCCAGATAGCCCGGCAGCACCTGCTGCAGGCTGTCATCGTAGTAGCTGATGAGCTGGCGGAGAAAGCCGATCGGCAGGAGGTTCCGGCCCTTGCCGTCTTCTTCGAGAATGATCTGGGTCAGCACCGAGCGGGTGATGTCCTCGCCGCTCTTCGCATCATAGACGAGGAAGTTGTCGCCTTCCCGGACCATGCGGCTGAGTTCGTCGAGCGTCACGTAGCTGGACGTGGCAGTATTGTAGAGGCGACGGTTCGCATACTTCTTGACGATGGCGACCTTGTCGCTGCGCTTGTCTGCCTCTTCAGCCGATCGCGTGCTCATCCAGCACCCTCCGAACAGGTCCCGACCACCAACTCGAAGCAAGAAAGGGTCCCGAGGGGGACCCTTTCCAAGGGATGAACCCTAGCCCGTCTGCACGCAGTTGTGCACACGCGAAGAGCATTTGCAATCCGGTTGCGCAGTGCAGCGGAACCTTCGAGCCCTAGGCTCAGCGGATCGCCATGATCTGCGCTTCCAGATCGTCGTCGTCGTCCGAATCGTCGACCTCGGTGCCGTCATCTTCGGCAGCAGGCGCAGCCCTGCCGGCCTGGATCTCGGCTTCCTCTGCAGAGCGAGCGACGTTCACCGTGATGGTAACCTCGACTTCCGGGTGCAGCGCAACAACCACCGCGTGCAACCCGGACGTCTTGATCGGCTGTTCCAGGCGGATCTGGTGGTAGTCGATCGACACCCCATCGTCAGTCAGAGCCGCAGCAACGTCGCGGGACGTGACGGAGCCGAACAGGTTGCCGGCTTCACCAGCCTGCCGGATCTGGACCACCGAGCGGCCATCGACGGTCGCAGCGAGCTTCTGCGCCTCGGTCTTGAGCTCGAGGTTGCGCGCTTCCAGCTGAACGCGGCGCTTCTCGAAGTCGGCCAGGGCCGCCTTGCTCGCGTTCAGCGCCTTGCCCTGCGGGATCAGGTAGTTGCGGCCGTAGCCGTTGCGAACCTTCACCACCTCGCCCATCTGGCCGAGCTTGTGGATGCGCTCCAGGAGGATCACTTCCATGGATGTTCTCCTCAGCCAGCCACGTAGGGCAGCAGAGCCAGCTCGCGGGCGCGCTTGATCGCCTGGGCGAGGGCGCGCTGCTCCTTGGCGGTCACCGCGGTGATGCGGCGCGGGACGATCTTGCCGCGCTCGCTGATGAAGCGCTGCAGCAGCTTGATGTCCTTGTAGTTGATCGCCGGCGCGTCGGCATGAGCGAACGGGCTCGCCTTCTTGCGCCGGAAGAACGGCCGACGAATGGTGATCGCCGGCGGCTCGGCCGGGCGGCGGCGTTCGCCACCATCATTGTCCATCATGCCACTTCCTCCTCACGACGCTCACGCGGACGCTCGTCACGGTCACGCGGCCGCTCGTCACGGTCGCGTGGACCGCGGTCATCGCGATCGCGGCGGAAGCCACCACCGTCGTCGCGGCGGCCACGTTCCTCGCGGCTGCTCTTGGCGATCATCACCTGCGACGGGTTGGGATCGAGCTCTTCGACCCGCACGGTCAGGTAGCGAAGAACGTCCTCATGGATACGCTCCTGGCGCTCCAGTTCCTCGACCGTCGCTGCCGGCGATTCGAGGTTGAAGTGCAGGTAGTGGCCCTTCCGGTTCTTCTTGATCCGGTAGGTGAGATTGCGCAGTCCCCAGTATTCGACCTTGCTGACCGTGCCACCGTTGTCGGTGATGATCTGCGAGATGCTCTCCGAGAGCGTCTGCGCCTGCTGGGCCGAAAGATCGGGACGCGCAATCAAGGTGTGCTCGTAAAAGGGCATGACGCTCCTTTTGGCCTTCCTCGATATGGACAACGCAAATCCCCGCGCCGACCTCGGCACGGGTTCAGGAATCTGCGCAGCACGCGACCCTCGGGTCCGGGATGCCCGGACCGCGAAGCGGCCGGACCATAGCAGCGATCGCCGCAGGCGCAAGAGCGGATCGCCTGCCGGGCAGCGGAGCCTTGACAACATCCGCAGGGTCGCATCTGCACCCGCTTCAACAGGCAATCCTGACGGAGGAGAACATGTCGGTGGTCGCGGTGTTTCCGGGGCAGGGATCCCAGGCCGTCGGCATGGGCCGCAGCTTGGCGGATGCTTCGTCGGCGGCACGGGTGGTCTTTCAGGAGGTCGACGAAGCGCTAGGTGAGAAGCTCTCGGCGCTGATCTTCGAGGGGCCCATCGAGACGCTCACCCTGACTGCCAATGCGCAGCCCGCTCTCATGGCAACCTCGCTGGCGGCGGTGCGTGCCCTGGAGGAGCGGCTTGGCGCCGCGGTCGACACCAAGGTGAGTTACGTGGCAGGACACTCGCTGGGTGAGTATTCAGCCTTGGCGGCTGCAGGCGCGGTCGGCATCGGAGACGCCGCCAGACTGTTGCGCCTGCGCGGGCAGGCGATGCAGGACGCCGTACCACCGGGTGAAGGTGCCATGGCGGCCATCCTGGGGCTCGATCCCGACAAGGCCGACGAAGTGGCTCGCGAGGCGGGCGCCCATGGGATCTGCGAACTCGCGAACGACAACGCGGATGGTCAGGCCGTTCTTTCCGGCAGCAAGGACGCCGTCGAGCGTGCCATGACGATCGCCAAGGAGAAGGGGGCGAAGCGCGTGCTGCTTCTTCAGGTAAGCGCCCCCTTCCACTGTGCATTGATGGCCCCGGCAGCCGCGAGACTGGCCGAGGCGCTGGCCATCACGACGTTCTCGGCACCATCTGTCCCGCTCATCGCCAACGTCACGGCGGAGCCGGTGACGGACCCGGCCTTGCTGGCGGATCTGCTCGTCCGGCAGGCCACCAGCCGGGTACGCTGGCGGGAAAGCATGGCGACCATGGCCCGCCTGGGCACGCAGACCGTGCTCGAACTAGGGGCGGGCAAGGTGCTGACCGGGCTTGCCAAGCGGGGTGTGCCTGGAGCCGCGATGCTCAATCTGGCCGAGCCCGCCGATCTCGATACCGTCGCTGCCGCCCTGGCCTGAGGAGAATTGTGATGTTCGATCTTTCCGCGCGGCGTGCGCTCGTGACCGGTGCCACGGGTGGCATCGGCGAAGCCATCGCCCGGGCGCTTCATGCTCAAGGCGCGTCTTTGGTGATCACCGGTCGCCGCGGCGATGTCCTGGAAAGGCTGGCCAGCGAGCTTGGATCGACGGTCGTGCCGGTGGTAGCCGACCTGGCCGATCCGTCGGCCGCGGAAGCCTTGATGAAGGCAGCGGAAGCGGACGGGCCGGTGGACATCCTCGTCAACAATGCCGGCATCACTCGCGACATGCTGGCGATGCGCATGAAGGACGATGACTGGGCAGCCGTGATCGAGACCAACCTGTCCGCCGTGTTCCGGCTGTCGCGGGCGGGCCTGAAGGGCATGATGAAGCGGCGGCATGGCCGGATCATCAATATCGGGTCGGTCGTCGGAACGACCGGCAATCCTGGTCAGGCCAATTATGCCGCGGCCAAGGCCGGTCTGGTCGGGATGACCAAGGCGCTGGCGGCGGAACTCGGCAGCCGCGGCGTCACCGTCAACTGCGTGGCCCCCGGCTTCATCGACACGGCGATGACCCAGAAGCTGGATGACAAGCAGAAGGAAGCGCTCATGCCGCGGATTCCGGCGGGACGGCTCGGACAAGGTGCGGATGTCGCAGCAGCGGTTGTCTACTTGGCCAGCGACGAGGCCGGCTATGTCACGGGCCACACGCTGCACGTAAATGGCGGCATGGCGATGATCTGACCGCCTGGTGCTCTTGCCTTCCGGCAGATCAATACGATCTCGCTGCAAGGGTCGAACCCCGACCGGCCGAGCGCTGGTCAAGGATCGAGCCTTCGTGTAGAGAGCCCGCCACGCCCGGGGAAAGGTCGGTTGCGCCGCTTTCGGCGCGTCGCGCTCGGGTGTTTAGGTCAGTCCAGGGTCGAGGACAATTTCCGATGAGCGATATCGCTGAGCGCGTTAAGAAGATCGTCGTCGAGCATCTCGGTGTCGACGAAGCGAAGGTGCAGGAGAGTGCAAGCTTCGTGGACGATCTGGGCGCTGACAGCCTCGACACCGTCGAGCTGGTCATGGCTTTCGAGGAAGAATTCGGGGTCGAGATTCCGGATGACGCTGCCGAGAAGATCCTGACCGTCAAGGACGCCATTGACTTCATCAAGGCCAACAGCTGAGCCTGAACTGGCCGAGGCATCAAGCGTAAGAGTGTTGGAACGGTTGTCATGAGGCGAGTTGTCGTCACCGGTCTTGGCATGGTTAGTCCGCTCGGGACGGGTGTCGAAACCACTTGGAACAACCTCGTAGCGGGCCGTTCCGGGATCCGGCGCATTGAGCGCTTCGACGTGTCGGACCTGCCCGCGAAGGTCGCGGGTCTGGTCCCGCCCGAAGGTGAGCCAGGCGGTCTCCGACCAGCCGACTTCATCGATGCGAAGGAACTGCGCCGAAACGACCACTTCATCATCCTCGGGATGGTGGCGGCTGCGGAAGCGGTCGCGGACAGTGGATTTCCGCTCGAAACGGACGAGCAGAAGCATCGGGCCGGCGTTCTTATCGGTTCCGGGATCGGCGGCCTGAATGCCATCGCCGAAACGGCACTGATCCTGGAGAAACACGGTCCTCGCCGGGTCAGTCCGTTCTTCATCCCGAGCGCGCTCATCAATCTCGCCGGCGGCCAGGTTTCCATCAAGTATGGCCTGCGAGGGCCGAACCATTCGGTTGTCACAGCCTGCTCGACCGGTGCACATGCGATCGGTGACGCAGCTCGTTTCATCCGCTCGGGCGACGCGGACATCATGGTGGCAGGCGGAACCGAGGCGGCGGTAAGTCGCCTTGGACTTGCGGGCTTCGCGGCAGCACGCGCCCTTTCCACCGCCTACAACGATACTCCGGAGCGGGCATCCCGTCCCTGGGACAAGGGCCGCGACGGCTTCGTGATGGCCGAGGGTGCCGGCGTGGTGGTGCTGGAGGAATACGAGCACGCCAAAGCGCGCGGCGCCAAGATCTATGCCGAGATCAAGGGCTACGGCCTGTCCGGCGACGCATACCATGTCACGTCGCCGTTGCCCGACGGTGATGGCGGCTTCAGATCGATGGCGGCCGCCCTGCGCAACGCAGGCTTGACCCCGGCCGATATCGACTATGTCAACGCCCACGGCACGAGCACGCCAATGGGTGACGAGATCGAGCTGGGCGCCGTGAAGCGGCTGTTCGGCAATGCTGTCGGCAAGATGTCGATGTCGTCGACGAAGTCGGCGATCGGACACCTGCTTGGTGCCGCTGGCTCGGTCGAGGCGATCTTCTGCATCCTGGCGATCCAGAACCAGCTGGTCCCGCCTACCTTGAACCTCGAGGATCCGGAGGAAGCCGCGGACGGCGTCGACCTCGTTCCGCTCAAGGCCAAGGAGCGCCCGGTGCGCAACGCCCTGTCCAACAGCTTCGGCTTCGGCGGGACCAATGCATCGCTGATCATCGGCGCCCCGGACTGAGGTGAGGCTCTTCAGCAGAGGCCGTCTCGCATTGCTGACGGCAGGCCTCCTTCTGGCGGCCTGCCTGGTTGGTGGCGCGTTCTTCCTGCAGCGCTACCTCGAGACGTGGCTGGTCACGCCGGGGCCTCTGGCCGAGCAGGCCGACATCATGGTGCCGCGGGGCACCGGCATGTCCGGTATTGCCGCCCGGCTGGCGGAATCCGGCGTGGTCGACGATGCCTTGCTGCTCAGGGCGGCAGCGCGCCTGTCCGGTCGGGATCGGCGGCTGCAGGCGGGGGAGTACCGGTTTCCGCCCCACGTGACGCCTGCGGCGGCGTTGGACATGATTGCCAACGGCCAGCGGCTGCTCCACCGCATCACCGTGCCCGAAGGCAGGACGGTGCGGGAGGCTTGGGACCTTCTTGCAGCAGAGGACAAGCTCGAAGGCGAAGTGCCGCCAGTGCCTGATGAGGGCAAGGTCCTGCCCGAGACCTATTTCTTCGAGCGGGGCGAGAATCGGGCGGAAATCGCGAAGCGGATGCAGGACGCCATGCGCCGCGCGCTCGACGAGATCTGGGCAAAGCGAGCCGATGACCTGCCGTTCGACTCGATCGAGGAGGCCATCACGCTCGCCTCGATCGTCGAAAAGGAAACGTCGGTCGCGGCCGAGTACGACGTGGTCGCTGGCGTCTACGTGAACCGGCTGCGCAAGGGCATGCCGCTTCAGGCCGATCCCACGGTGATCTACGCGCTCACCAAGGGCCGCTCCGAGCTCGGCCGTCCCTTGAGCAGGCGCGACCTGCAGGTCGACGACCCGTACAACACCTACCGATATCCGGGCCTGCCACCAGGGCCGATTGCATTGCCGGGTCGGGCGGCCCTGGCGGCGACGGTCAATCCTGCTGATACCGACTATCTCTACTTCGTCGCCGATGGCAGCGGTGGCCACGCGTTCGCTACGACCCTGGACGAGCACAACCGGAACGTCCGCAACTGGCGCAAAGTGCAGGCTGGCCAGGACTGACGCCTACTCCTTGGCTGGCTGGCGCATCAGGATGGCGTCGCGCAGCACTGCCGGCAGCGTTCCCATGATCCGCGCGAGGACATAGGTCGGCAGCGGAAAGGCGATCCGGCTACGCCGGGCCTGGAGGCCCCGGTCAATGATGAAAGCTGCCCGTTCCGCATCCATCAGGAACGGCATCCTGAACCGGTTCACCCGTGTAAGCGGGGTGTCGACAAAGCCCGGGCACACGACGCTTACCAGGACACCGTCCTTGGCGACCCTGGGGCTCAGGCCCTCCCCATAGAAGCGCAGGGCAGCCTTGCTCGCCGCATAGGCTGGCCCAGTGGGCGACGCGAAGAAAGATGCCAGGGATGAAACCAGCACGACGTGGCCCCGGCGGCGTGACCGCATCCGCGGCAGCAGGGCGTCCACCGTCGCGATCTTCCCGACGACGTTCACAGCCATGATGTCGGATGCGGGAACACCGGGGCTGCCGGCGATGCCGGCATTGGCCACCACCATGTCGATCGGCACGGCGTCGTCGCGCGCCTCTACCCAAGCCCGCACCGCCTGCGTGTCACGCACGTCCAGGAGAGCGGTCTCCACCTCGGCACCGGCGGCGCGCGCTCTGTCGGCGACCTCGACGAGACGAGCGGAGTCGCGGCCTTGAAGGGAAAGCAGGCTTCCGGGTCGTGCCCAGCGGGCCACGAGTGACCTGCCGATGCCGCTGGATGCGCCAGTGAGGAGCCGATGCATCTTCGCTTCCCCTTGGATCACCCACGGCCTGCCGGTAGATCTCCCGCCCTGACTAGCGAAGAGCCCGCGCCATGACCACTGCCACTGCACCCATGATCCGCCGGCGCGGGGTGATGCTCGTGGTTTCTTCGCCTTCCGGCGCCGGCAAGACGACATTGACGCGGACACTCCTGGAGCGCGACCACGACGTTTCCCTGTCAATTTCGGTGACCACACGTCCGGCCAGACCCGGCGAAATCGATGGCGTGCACTACCACTTCATCACCAAGGACGAGTTCCAGGGCATGATCACGCGGGGCGAGTTGCTCGAGCACGCCCATGTCTATGGGCATAGCTACGGCACGCCCAGGTCAGCGGTCGAAGCGGCGCTTGCCGACGGCAAGGACGTCCTGTTCGACATCGACTGGCAAGGTGCGCAGCAGCTCAGGCTCGCGGCGGAACACGATCTCGTCGGCATCTTCATCCTGCCCCCCAGTCTGGCGGAACTGGAGCGGCGGCTGCGGGCGCGCGCTCAGGACCCGGAGGAAGTGGTGCAACATCGCCTGGCGCAGGTGACCAACGATGTCACTCACTGGGCGGAGTACGACTACGTGCTCGTGAACCAGGACCTGGAAACCAGCATGACCGCCCTGACCGCGATCCTCATCGCCGAGCGCATGAAACGCCGCCGCAATCTGGGGCTGGCAGAGTTCGTGGAGCAGTTCAGGCGTCAGCCGGATCTGCCATCCTAGCTGCCGCCAGCGCATTGGCGATGCCAGCGAACTCGGCAAGATCGAGCGTCTCCGCCCGGCGTGCGGGATCGATCCCGATCGACTGGAGGAGAGCCGCGGGCTCGCGTACGAGCGGCTTCAGGCTCTGGCGGAGCATCTTGCGGCGCTGACCAAAAGCCGCTCCCAGCACAGTGGCGAGGATGTGCTCGTCGCAAGGATGAGCGGGCTGGGGGCGTGGAGCCAAGCGCACAACCGCCGACTCCACCTCGGGAGGGGGCGTAAAGGCACCTTTGGGCAGCTTGAACAGGTAGTCGACTTGGCAGGTCCACTGCGTCATGGCAGCCAGCCGACCCCAGCCGCCCGTGCCGGGACGTGCCGTCAGCCGCTCGGCTACCTCCTTCTGGAACATCAGCACGAGCCGGTCGAACCGGTGCCGCTGATCGAGCAGATGGAAGAGCAGGGGGGTAGAGATGTTATAGGGCAGGTTGGCGATGACGGTGATCGTGCCCTCGGCTGAAACGGTGGCTGGATCGAACTGGAGCGCATCGCCTGCTACCACCTGCAGCCGTCCGTCGGCGGCCTCGACCAGTGGCGCCAGCGCCTCGATCCAGCGGCGGTCCCGCTCCACCGCTACCAGACGTGCAACGCCGGCACGCAGGATGGCACCGGTCAGGCCGCCCGGACCTGGCCCGATCTCCAGAACTGTCCGGCCCTCCAGCGGACCGGCAGCGGCCACAATCCGGTCGAGGATCGAAGGATCCAGCAGGAAGTGCTGCCCCAGCCGCTTGTCCGCGCGGTGGCCGGACCGCTGCAGGATCTCGGCAGGGCCCGGAAGGTTCATGCCCTCAGATCGACATAGGCATCGCGGCGAAGGTCGCGCAGGTAGCGCTCGGCCAGGCGATCGAGCTGCTGGCTCTCCAGCCGCTCCTGAACCGCCGCACGCTCCATGGACGGCAGCGGCGGTGGTGGCGGGGTACGCTCCACGGGCCGCGCCGGTTCGGCTGCTCGGGCTGGCGCCCCGCCGACCCGCTCGCAGACCATAATGAGCTGGATTCCGGCCGGGCCAGTAAGCGGGGGGCTCAGCCGGTTGTTTGGCAGGTTGGTCACCAGCTGCCGCAGCACCTCGGGCAGGTCAGCCACCTCCAGCCAGCCTAGATCACCGTCGAAGCCACTATCTTCCTTAGCTGCCTCGCGCCGCAGGGCGTCGCAGGAGCCTAGCCGGCGCTGATAGCCGCTGGCTTGTTGGATCAGCTTCTCCGTGTCCGCTTCGGTCGCGTTCTCGGGCACGGGGATGACGAGCTGGGCCAGTCGTACCCTGCTGGGCGGCTTGGCCGGCTGGGCCGGTGCCGGCGGCGGCGGGGCCGGCGGTGCCTCGACCTGGGCATTCTCGCCAGGAGCCCGGCGTGCCCTCAGCATGAACAACTGCCAGCCAGCGTTCGTCCGGACCGGCCCCTTGATCTCGCCGACGCTCATGCCCTCAATTACGCTGCGTGTGTCCTCGGACAGGGATGACGGTTGGACCCAGCCCAGGTCCCCGCCGTATTGGGCGCTGGCGGAGCCGGAAAACTCGCGCGCCAGGGCTGGAAAGGCCGCGCCATTGCGCAGCGTCTGGGCCAGTTCCTCGGCATCCGCCCGTACCTCGTCTTCCTGGGCAGGAACCACGACCGGCAGCGTGATCTCCGCGATCAGCCATTGCGGTTCATTGCGGGCCCGCTCGGCGTCCTTGATCGCAAGATCGACCTGGTCCGGCCCAACTCGCACCCGCGGACGAAGCTGTCTGTTCACCACCTTGGCCCAGAGGATCTGGGTCTCGATCTGTCGCTTCAGCGTCAGGAGGTCCGACCCCTGCCGGCGCAGGAACTCGTCCAGCTGGTCCATCGTCATGTTGTTGCGCTGGGCGATGTTCCCGAGCGTACGCTGGACCTCCTCCACGGTCGCGCGCAGCCCGAGACGCTGGGCCTCGAGACGCTGCAGCGTCTCGTCGATGTAGAGGCGCAGGACCTGCGGGCGCAGGCGGTCGCGGTTCTCCTGCGTATTGGAAAGGCCGGACGACGCCAGCGCCAGCGAGACGCGATCCTCGAGGTCGCCGGTGGAGATGACCTGGTCCTCGACCACTGCCACGATCCGTCCCGCGGCAAGAAGCTCGCCCGGGAGCATGATGGCTGGCAATGCCAGCGCCACGGACAGAAGGCCAGCCCGGATGAAGTTAGCGATCATGACGTTTCGATCATCGCCCCTAGAACAGGTGCCGCTTCAGCTGCTGGCTCCGATGCCAGACAGGCTGGTCCGGCCACCCAGCTCGCCGAGATTCTTCAGCGTCACGCGGAAAAGCAGCGTGGTTGCTGGCCCGGCGTCACGATCCTCGGTGTAGTCGCGTTCGAGCCCGGCGACCAGCACAAGACAGGGATGATTGTAGACCAATCCCAACGCGTAGGTCACCGGTTCGTCCGCGACGAGATCCTGGCGAACTCCCGCCGAGATGAAGATGTCTTCGGTCACCCCGGCGCGGACGGACGCTGTCAGCTCCTTGCGTTCCTGCACGTCCTCCAGGTCCGGGTCGTCTGCGAGGCTGAGATAGCCCAGGCCGAACCCGAGCCTGCGCCAGCCGAAGGACGCAAGAAGGTCGTTCTTCGTGATCTCCCTCAGCTCGTCGTCGATGCGGAAGCGGTAGGATAGATTCAGCCATTGTGCCGGATGCATCTCGACCCGGCCGACATAGTCCGAGAAGTTGTCATCCAGTCCGCTGCCCGGCTGGAAGGTGTCGTCGTCC
Organism: Geminicoccus sp.; assembly: GCF_036263595.1. Taxonomy (NCBI): domain Bacteria; kingdom Pseudomonadati; phylum Pseudomonadota; class Alphaproteobacteria; order Geminicoccales; family Geminicoccaceae; genus Geminicoccus; species Geminicoccus sp. The sequence continues at coordinate 27,699 of NZ_DATAGQ010000143.1, forward strand.
TTGTAGCGCCAGGACTGACCGATCATGCCGGCGACGCCGAACATGTCCGGCGAGAAGGAGCCGAAGCGCACGCCATAGGCTCCACGCGGTCCGCCCTCCACACGATCCAGCCCAGGAAAGCGGTTGGCCTGGAACACGTTGGTATCGTCGAAATCAAGCGACTGGCTGTCTTCGTTCGGGATATCGTCGGGGTTGCCGCCATAGGGCGACAGGTGGCCGACGATCACCGGCTCGATCAGGTGCTGCCAGCCGCCTTCGGTCATCTTGACGAGCGGAAGGCTCCACTCCGCCGATGCCAGTGGGTAGAGGCGGCCCGCGGCATTGCTGCCGCCATTGTCACCGAACGTCTCCGGATTGCCGTCGGTCTGGTAGCCGTCGGTGCGCATCGAGAGCGAGACTCGCATCACGTCGCCGAAGCGGCCGACGATCGGCTTGCTCCAGCCGCCGGTCGTCGACAGCCGGCGCGTATCGAGGCCGTCGCTGCGAGTGAGCGCCAGCATCGAGGCCTCGACGTTATAGAAGCCACCATAGGTTCCTCCGGTCGGCGTGCTCCAGCGAACGGCGCCGCGCGGCAGGACGAACGGGGTCAGGCCAGGATCATCGGACTGGCGGAGGCCCTGGAAGTAGAAGGCGTCCAGCACGCCGTAATTGGTGTCCCAGGCACGGTCGACCCAGGGACGGTTCACCAGCAGGTTCTCGTCGTCGATGTCGTAGCGGCGGAGATAGGTATCGTCGGACGCGAGATAGGCGTCGAAGCCGCCGCCATAGCCATTCTCGAACTCGTAGCGCCCATTGCCTTTGAAGTGGCCGCGGAAGTCCTTCTCGGTACGGTTTCCGTTGCTGCCGGCGTAGCGGTCGGCATAGGTGGCGCTGCCGGTAAGCTCGGTCGGCCCGAACCGGTCCATCCGCCGATACTCGCCGAACAGGGCCACACCCTGCTCCGACGTCACCAGGGGCGCCAGGGTGACGTCCTCGCTGGGCGAGATAACGTAGTAGTAGGGCACCTGAATGAACGCGCCGAGGGCGGTCCGCGACCCGAACTTCGGCCGCAGGAAGCCGGAGCGGCGGGCGACCGACGGATCTGGATGGCTGAAGCGCGGCAGGTACATGACAGGGACGCCGAACATGTCGAAGGTCGCGTCCTCGTAGGTGACGTCCTTCGTCGTCTGATCGTGGGTCACCTTGCGGCTCTTGATCTGCCAGAGCGGCGAGCTGTCAGGGTCGTCGCAGAGCGGGCAGGGACTGTAGACGGCCCGGTCGAGCTCCGTGATGTTGCCGCCCTTGCGCACCGCCCGTCGCGCCGCCAGACGGCTGTCGTCCGCCAGCAGGAGGCCCACCTCCTGAATAAAGCCGGCACGCAGGCTGTCCGACAGCTCCACCTTGTCACCGAACAGCGTCTCGCCCTCCTCACCGATCAGGACGACGTCCCCCTCGGCAGTCACGATGTCGGTGCTGCGGTCCCAGGTGACCTTGCGCGCAAGAAGCGTCCGGCCGTCCCGGGTCAGCTCGACGTCCCCCTCGGCCACGATAAGGTTGCCGGCCTGCTGGTAGTCCAGCCTGTCCGCCGTCAGGAGGACCTGCGGCTCCTGCTCCTGCGCCGAAAGCTGGGCCGTATAGGGACACAGGACGATCGCCAGCGGGAGGATGCGACGGAGAAGTCCAACGATCATGCGACGCTCAACCGTCCTCGGTGTGGAACAGGAGGGCCAGGCCCAACAGGATGGCCACGACCGCGGGCGTCCATGCGGCCATCTCCGCTGGTAGCCGACCCGAAAGCCCCACTGCCAGCACGACATTGGCAAAGACGAAGAAAACGAAGCCGGAAGCGATGCCCATCGCCACGAAAATCAGCGTTCCGCCACGTCTCGCGAAGCGCAGCGAGAACACGGTACCGATCAGCAGCATGGCCGCGAACATGAGCGGCGTCGCGAGGAGATTCTGGAAATGCACCACATGGCCGCGGGTCGGCAGCCCGATCGAGCGCAGCGTCGAGATGTATTCCGGCAGGTCCCAGAACGAAATTGTCTCGGGCGGCGCTAGGCCGTTATGGATGCGGTCGGGCGACAGGTTGGTCGGGATGCGCAAGACCGGAATGTGCTCCATCCGACCTACCGGATCCACGCGGACCGCTTCCTTGAGGATCCACGCGCCTTCCGTCAGCTGGCCGACCGGCGCATCGATCCGGCCTGCGTAGCCGCCGTTCGCGTCAAGCAGGAACACGGTCATGTCGCCCAGCTGCATCGCCTCCTGGTCCATCACCGACGTGGCGTGCAGGATGATCGGCAGATCGCCCCAGCTCTGGCGCAGCCAGAGCCCACCGCTCGACAGCTCCATCCGGTCGATGTCCCCATCCTCCAGCAAGTCGACACGCGACTCGTACCGGGTATAGAGCGCAGCACTGACAGGGTTCAGGATCGCCACCGTCAGTGATCCCAGGATCATGGCGAGCAGCCACACCGGGATGAGCAGCTGCCAGACGGAAATGCCTGCCGCACGGGCCGCCACGAGCTCATTGCTCCGCGACAGCCGCCGGAACGTCAGCATCGCAGCAAACAGCATGGTGAACGGCAGAAGCTGCTGCGTGGTGGCCGGCGAGTGCAACAGGGCCAACTCGATCACATCGCCCAGTCCGCCGCCCTCGCGCCCGCCGGATCGGCGAAGCTGCTCGATAGCATCGAAGATCACCACGAGCAGGACCAGTCCGCCCGTCACGATCATGACGGAATACAGCAGTCCTCGCCCGAGATAGCGTGCGAAGGTCGAGGAAAAGCGCCAGCGACGGCGCGCGGTCGACCGGACGGGCACGGTTGCCGAAAGCTCAAGCTCCCGCACGCGCTGTCCGATCGGAAGTCGCAGGCAACGGCGGCAGGGCCCTCTTCGAGCGTCGGTGCGCGAGCCTGCCGGAAAGTACCAGCCAGGCAATGCACACCGGCACGATCTGGGCCAGGTAGAACAAGGGCACGAATGCCAGCGACGTGATGGAAAAGCTGGTGGCGGCCAGCTGGACCACCTGCTGGACCGTCGCGAGGGCGATCGCGAGAGCGATCCGCTTGCCATAGCCGCGGCGCTCAAGGTCAGCCGGCAGGAGCACGGCCAGGGCGATCATCACCAGAACAAAAGGCGCCATGGGGGTGGTTAGGCGGTCATGGGCGGCGGACACGAGGCGACTGAAGTTCTTCTGGTCATCGACATCGCTGCCTGGCCAGAGCAGCTCCCCCAGGTAGCGTTCCTTTGGCTTGCGCCACCGGTAGGCCTCTTCCTCGGACAGAGAGGTCAGGTCCACTGTATAGGCGTCGAAATGCAGAGCCGACACACGGCTGTCCGGTTCCCTTTCCTGGCGGGTGCCGCTTTCCAGGACGAGCTGGGGTTCGCCGCTGATCGTCACCAGCACACCGCGCTCAGCGGTGATGGTGGAAACTGCCTTTGGATCGCGTGAATCGTGCACCAGCAGGCCGGTCAGCGAACCGTCGGCCAGCCGCTTGTCCACGTACACCGTGATGCCGGGAGCTGGCGTGTTAAAGACGCCTTCCTGCAGCAGCACGAAGGTGTAGGTGTTGCGGATCTCGTCCTCGAGGTCCTTGAAGGCCCTGGCACCCGCCGGCATCAGCCAGAGTGAGATGACGTAGCATACCAACGTAACGCCGGCGGCAAGATAGAGCGCCGGCCGCGCGAGCTCCAGATCCGACCGCCCCGATGCCTTCAGCGCCACCAGCTCGCTGTCGTTCCACAGCCGCGCATAGGTGAAGATGGTGGACACCAGCAGGGCGAGCGGCAGGACGACCAGCAGAAGGGATGGGAACAAGAGCGCCGTCAGCCAGAGGAAGGTCGTGACCGGCAGGCCCTTGTTGACGATAAGGTCGAACAGCCGCAACGATTGCGACAGCCAGACCGCGCCCGCCACGGCAATGACGGCCACGACCGTCGGCACGGCGAGCTGGGAGAGCAGGTAGCGTACATAGACAGGCATGACGCCATCATAGACGCTACCGTTCTCGCTGGTCGATGGTGCTGCCGATCATGCGTGGTCGTTGCATCCAGTTCAGACGGGGAATCTTGAGCCATGGACGTGATCCTGGAGCGCGCGAAGCTGCCGCCGACCGGCAAGGTGGTCGTGCCGGTGGGTGTCGCCGGCGATATCGGCAAGGCGGCCGCCGAACTTGATGCCCGAACGCAAGGCCTGGTGCGCCGGGTCCTCGACGACGCCGGGCATCGATGGAAGCACGGTTCCATGCTGGAGTTGCCGTTCCCCGCCCACTCGGGGCTGGATCGGGTCTGGCTGGTAGGCCTGGGCAAGGACGACCTGAGCCGCCTGGAGCTGGAGCAGCTGGGCGGCAGCCTCTGGAATGCACTGGTGAAGGTCAATGGTGGCCTGGTGACGCTGGCGTCGCCCGATGGCATCGACCTTCCCCTCCATCCCGATCTGGTCCAGGTCGCGCTGGTCACCGGGCTTCGCCTGCGCTCCTGGCGGTTCGACAAATACAAGAAGGCGGAAGAAGACGAGCAGCAGCGAGGGCCGGAGCGCCTGACGGTAGCCGTGATCGAGCCGGGGAAAGCCGAACCGATCCTGGCCGACGCGAACGCCGTGGTCCAAGGCGTCGAGAGCACCCGAGCGCTCGTCACCGAACCTGCCAACGTCCTCTATCCCGAGAGCTTCGCCGACGAAGCGAAGAAGCTCGCCGATCTCGGCCTGGAAGTGGAAGTCCTCGATGAAGAGGCGATCCGCGAGCTGAACATGGGCGCCATCCTCGGCGTGGCGCAGGGCAGCCGTCGGGCGCCACGCGTGGTCGTGATCCGATGGAACGGTGCCGGCGGGAACAGCGACCCGCTCGCGTTCGTCGGCAAGGGGGTGTGCTTCGACACGGGCGGGATCTCGATCAAGCCTGCGGCGGGCATGGAGGACATGAAGTTCGACATGGCCGGTGCCGGGGCGGTCTTCGGCGCCATGGAAGCGCTGGCACGTCGCAAGGCCAAGATCGACGTGGTGGGCGTCCTGGGCCTTGTCGAGAACATGCCGGACGGCAACGCCCAGCGTCCGGGTGACGTGGTGCGGGCCATGTCGGGCACGACGATCGAGGTGATCAATACCGACGCGGAGGGCCGGCTCGTCCTGGCGGACGCGCTCTGGTACACGCAGAACCGCTTCCGGCCAAAGCTGATGATCGACCTGGCGACGCTGACGGGTGCGGTGATCGTAGCACTCGGGCATGAGCATGCCGGCCTGTTCTGCAACAATGACGAGCTGGCGGCGCGGTTGACCAGGGTCGGCGAAGAGGTCGGCGAGACGCTCTGGCGCATGCCGCTCGGCAAGGCGTACGCCAAGCACATCAAGTCGGACATCGCGGACATCAAGAACACCGGGCGTGCGCGCCAAGCCGGCAGCACGGCCGGTGCCGTCTTCCTGGAGCATTTCGTGGCGGGGCTGCCTTGGGCCCACCTGGACGTGGCCGGCACGGTCTGGAGCAGCCGGGACCTGCCTTTGTCCGCCAAGGGGGCGACCGGCTACGGCGTGCGCCTTCTCGACGCGCTGGCACGTTCCTACGAGGACGAGGCCAGCTGAGCGAGGTCGGCTTCTACCACCTGACCCGGTCCAGCCTGGAAGAGGCCCTGCCGCGGCTGCTGGCCAAGGCGTTGGCGGCACCGATGCGGGTCCTCCTGCGGGCGTCGTCGCGGGAGCGGGTCGAGGCGCTGGACCGCCATCTCTGGGTGTTCGAGGCCGACTCCTGGCTGCCGCACGGGACTCGCGCCGACGGCAACCCGGACATGCAGCCCGTCTGGCTGACCGACCAGGTCGAGAATCCGAACGAGGCGACGCTCCTGGTGCTGGTGGACCAGGCGGCCGACGATGATATGGCGGCCTTCCCCCGGGTGCTCGACCTGTTCGACGGTGCCGATGAAGCGGCCGTGGAAGCGGCCCGGGAGCGCTGGCGCCAGCGCCGCGCCGCCGGCCACAGGCTTGTCTATTGGAAGCAAACGGAGCGGGGGGGCTGGGAGAAGGCGCGCGAGGAAGGCTGAGCCGCTGGTGGCCAGACGGCGGCGGTACTGCTAAAGGCGCGGCCCGAAACCATTTCCCGCACGGATGAGAATTCTCATGGCTCTCGAGCGCACCTTCTCCATCATCAAGCCGGATGCCACCCGCCGCAACCTCACCGGTGCGATCAACGCCGTGATCGAGAAGGGCGGACTGCGAATCGTCGCCCAAAAGCGCCTGCAGCTGTCCAAGGCGCAGGCCGAGGCCTTCTACGGTGTCCACAGGGAGCGTCCGTTCTTCGGCTCGCTGGTGGAGTTCATGACCAGCGGTCCTGTGGTCGTGCAGGTGCTGGAAGGCGAGAACGCCGTGGCCCGCTACCGCGAGGTGATGGGTGCCACTAACCCGGCCAATGCGGCCGAGGGCACCATCCGCAAGCTGTTCGCCGAATCGATCGAGGCGAACTCGGCCCACGGTTCCGACAGCCCCGAGAACGCAGCCATCGAGATCGCGTTCTTCTTCGCCGGCATCGAGATCGTCGGCTGAGGATCGAACAGGAGCGGCATGCCTAACGGGGCGTGCCGCTCCGTTTGCCTGCTGTCGCCGAGCCGACCACGCGGGCAGCCAGGATCGACAGCGCCGTCGCCGCTGCCGTGATCAGCAGCACGAGCCTCGGCTGCCCACGGTCGAGCAGCATGCCGACGAAGGTCGGCGCCAGCGTGGCCCCCAGGTCCAGCCCTGAATAGGCGAAGCCGAAGACCTTGCCGGCCGAGCCGATGGGCGCAGCTGCACGCACCATCAGGTCGCGCGCCGGCGTGGTGGCACCGGCAAGCGCGCCGGACAGTGCAATCAGGGTCAGCAGCAGGGATTGCGGCATCGGGAACTGGCTGACCGCCAGGATGCACAGGGCGCTGGCACCCAGGCCCATCGTCATCAACCGATCGGGTGGTACGCCACGGTCGGCAATCACGCCCCCGATGCCTGTTCCAACCGCGCTGCCGATCATGAAGGCGGCCACCGCCGTGGTGCCGACCACCAGCGGCATGTCCCTCAGCTGGACGAGCACCGAAGGAAGAAAGCTCTGCAGGGTGATCATTGAGATTGCCTGGAGGGCGAAGAACGCGAAGCAGCCGATGATCGCGGTGCTGAACAGTGCCCGCATCAGCTCACGGCCGGCAACGACGCGGGTATCCTTCGCAAGCTCCACCGTGGTCGGAATGGCGATGTCCGGGCGCGAGACGAACAGGATTGCCGCGATCAGCAGTCCCGGCACGGCGGCACCGAGCAACGCGGCACGCCAGCCCAGGAATTCTGCTGCCGTGACGATGAAGATCGGGGCCACGGCCCATCCCAGTGTGCCGCCGATCGTGTGCACGGAGAATGCGCGGGCCATCCGGTCCGGGCGTATCCGCCGGCCGAGGATGGCGTAGTCGGCCGGATGGAACACGCTGTTGCCGATGCCGGCCAGGGCGGAGAGCGGGATCAGTGTTGCCCAACCGGGTGCAAGCGCGCTGAGGCCCGTCGCGGTGGCGAGCAGCGTCAATCCCGCGATCAGCACCCAGTGGGCGCCGAACCTGTCGACGAGGAAGCCGGCCGGCGCCTGGCACAGACCGGAGGCTGCGAAGAAGACGGAGGTGAGGACGCCTAGCTCCGCCCAGGACACGCCCAGCTCGCCCTTCAGGATCGGGAAGAGCGGCGGCAGCGCCAGATGGTAGAAATGCGACGCAAAATGCGCCGCGCCGATCAGCCCGATGACCTTGAGGTCGGAGGAGGGTTGCCGAACCGCAGCCGAAGCCATTGCAGAATCACCACCAAGTCACTGATTTAGAAGCACGATTCGGCCGCTCGGGTTCGTTCATGCAAAAACTTGTTCTGAGCCGCCAAGAGGCCGGACCGGACGGCCGGCGGGCACGCTCGGACACAAGGATCACCCACCTCGTCTCCTTGGGTCAAACAAGTTCTGGACGTGAGGGATCCATTCATGGCTGCCTGTGGCGGACCTGCCGGGAAGTGTCGCCCTTGGCCTCCATTCCACAGCTCTGGCAACGATCCCTGCTGCCGCCCGTGCTCGACCGCGTCATGTCGCGCGCCATCTTCGCACCGCTGCGGGCGGAGGCGACGGCGCTGGCACAGGGGAGGGTGCTCGAGATCGGGATCGGCTCCGGCCTGAACCTCGGGCACTACCCGCGCTCGCTTCACAGCGTCGTCGGCGTCGATCCTTCCCTGCCGCTCCTGCAGCGGGCGCACCGGCGGGCAGCCTGGATGGCGTTTCCCGTCCATCTGTGCCAGGGCTGGGCGGAGCGCCTGCCGATCGCGGACCAGTCGGTCGATGTGGTGGTGTCGACATGGACGCTGTGCTCGGTCGCGGATCCTGCCAAGGTCCTGGAGGAAGTGCGGCGCGTGCTGGTGCCGGACGGCTTGTTCTGCTTTTGCGAGCATGGGCTCAGCCCCGATCCGGCAACGGCCACATGGCAGCGCCGGCTGACACCCTGCTGGAAATGCCTAGCCGGGGGATGCCGTCTGGACAGTGCCCACGACCGGTTGATCGAGGCGGCCGGCTTCAGGATCGCGCGCCTGCGGGCCGAGCGGCTGATCCCGGACCCCGCCGTGCTCGCCTGGCATCAGCTTGGCGTGGCGACGATCAGGTGACCGAGTCGATCTCCTCCGGCGTCAGCTCGCCGGGGACGAGGGTGAGCGGGATGCGGACATGCTTGCCCAGGTTCGACATCAGATGCGTGACGATTGGTCCGGGCGAACCGCCTCGGGCGGTGCCAAGCACCAGGAGCGAGATGCCCTGCTCCTCCTGCAGGAGCTTGACCAACTCCTCCCGCCTGTCGCCCTCGCGCAGGTGCAACGTCGGCATCTTGCCGGTCATGCGGTATGCTTCGTCGGCGAAGCGATGCAGACGCGCCTCGGCATCGCGCCGCTCGTCGTCCTCGATGACCTGGCCCACCCCCAGCCAGTTGCCGAGGTCGGCCGGCTCGATGACGGCCAGCAGTGCCACGCGCCCGCCACTATGCTGGGCGCGGCGGCAGGCGAAGCGCAGCGCGTTCCTCATCTCTTCGGATTCGTCCGCTACCACCAGGAAGACACGTTCGGGGATGGCTGGTGCGGGCGGCGAAGGCGCGTTGTCTTCCTCGGCCATGTCGATCAGCTCCTTCGGAACGCCATATTCGCGAGCCATCCGGCGGAGATGGCAAGCAACAAGGCTGCGAGGCCGTACCAAGCTCCATGGCGCAAGGCAAAATCCGTCAGGTCGGCTTCCAGCCCCACCTTCGACACGGTGAGCACGCTGGCCTGCGCTTCGACGACCTGATTGGCGACGATGCGCAGGACCTGGACCTGATAAGGCCCCGAGGTGACATTGGCCGGGAAGGGCAGGGTGGTCCGGAACAGCCTGTCGCCCAGCATCGAGACCTCCCCGAGTTCCACCGGGTAGAGGCCGCGCAGTTGCTGCAGGCCGATCAAGGCGGTCCTGAACCGGGCGATCCGTTCGGGATTGAAGGCCGAGACCGGCTGGAGGCGCAGCGAATCGACCCCCAGCTCATGGCGTGCACGCAGGGCAGGGTTGGTGAAGGCGGCCAAGGGCCGGGTAGCTGCGACCGCATAGAAGCTCGGCACGCCCGTGAAGCTCATCTCGGCCCCCGGCATCCAGAAGCCCAGCGTCCGCTCCCGTGCCCGCACCGTCTGTGTCGTACGCGGACCCGTGACGACCACGACGACATCGCCACCGGTCTCCTCGAGGGCGCCGAACAGCAGCACGTCGCTGCCGGTGAAGGCGGTGGTGATGGCGATGAGATGATGGGAAAGATCGGCCACCAGCCCGGCCGCCCGTACCGACACGCCGAGCCCGAGGATCACGACCAGCGCCAGCAGGCCGCAGCGGAGCCGTCTGCTCATGGTCCTGTCCCGACCGGATGCGGGTCCGGCCACAAGCTGGTCCACATGGATCCCCCGCCGAGCTCGCCCCTGCCTACCAGCTGAAGAACGAGCGGCCTTCCAGGACCCGCAGCGTCTGCCGGCAGCCGAGTGCCAGCGCGATGGTGCCCAGAATCGCAGCCGGTAGCAACGCGCCGATTCCACTGACGATCAGCCCGAAACTGCACGTGCCCGCGAGCCCGCCGCCGGCCCCCATCAGCACGGCGCCTGCGAGGTGGCGGCCCAGATCCGCACGGTCCGCGAACGTCTCGAACCGACCGGTGCCGGCAAGCCGGCCGGTGACGGCAGCTCCCATGACCACGCCCACCACCAGCGGCACGTCCGCGCGCGCTGGGGTGGCGGCGACCAGCAGGCGCAAGAGGTCACCAAGCGGCAAGAGCAGGGCCGGGCTGATCGGCAGCGGCTCGGCCGAGACGGTGAGGCGCCACAGCGGCACCAGGAGGCCCAGTCCCGCACCGGCGATCAGGTCGCCGCGTGCCCGGCTACGCTCCTTGGCAGGTGCCAGGCACCAGCCGATCAGCGCCGTGCCGATCACGGCTCCGGCCAGCGGAAGCCAAGCGCGAGGGAGCGTCAGGTGGATCGCAAGGGTATCCAGGCCTTGGAGCGGCCATGCGAGCAGGCCTGTGGTGACGCACGCCGCCACCAATGCTGCTGCCAGCATCGTCACTGCCGCCCGGAAGCTGCCGAGGCCGGCGCGCACGAGATTGCGGGTGATGCAGCCCCCGGCAAGCGTCATGCCGACCCCGAAGGCGAAGGCGCCGACGATCACCGCGAGCCAGGGCAGGGCCACCATGTTCGGGAAGACGGCCCGTCCCGTCAGGCCCAGCAGGGACGTTCCCAGCAGGGCCACGGCCGCGGCCATCGCCAGCCCGCGCAGCCGTCGCCTGCTTCCGAACAGGAAATAGTCGGAGAGCGCCCCCATCGTGCAGAAATGGCTGCGGGCGGCGATGGCGCCAAAGGCCAGACCGATCAGGAGCGCCGCGAACAGCGGCATCTTCGGCACCTCGGGGATGTGCGGCCGGGACGGATCAGCGGTCGGTGCCACCGCCCGGGAAGGCGGGGAGCGGAGGCTCGGCGAGAGCGGCGGCGACAGGCTCGCTCGACGTCAGCCGCTTGATGGCACCTTCGAGATAGGCGCCTTCGTCGATCTGCAGCACGTCGTGATGGATGTCGGCAAACACCCGGCAGCCACGGATCAGATGGACGCGGCGGGCATGGACCGACCCGCGGACCAGGCCGTGGAGCACCACCTCGTCCGCCTCAATGCGCCCGTTGATCTCCCCGTCACGGCCGAGTGTGACCAGCCGGGCTTCCACGCTGCCCTGGATGCGTCCGTCGATCAGAAGGTGGCCGTCTGCCGTGACGTCGCCTGTGATCATGAGGTCGGAACCCAGGATCGTCGGGGCTCCTCCGCGCCGATCGCCCGAGATGGCCGGTGGGCCGGAACGGCTGCCGGTGGCGACCAGCGCCTTGCCGGGAGCCTCGGCTTCGCCGCGCTTATTCTTCCGAAAGAACATTGGCCAAGCGCTTGCGCGCCTCCAGGAAATCAGCCGGGTCGACCGCCTTGCCGTCCACCCTGATTTCATAGTGCAGATGACGGCCGGTACTCCGGCCGGTCGAACCGATCACCCCGATCTCCTGCCCAGCGGCGGCATGGTCGCCCGGCCGTACGTCGATTCGCGAGAGATGAGCATAACGGGTCGTCAGGCCGAAGCCATGGTCGATCTCGACCAGCTTCCCGTAGGCACCCTCGCGAGCTGCCCATACCACCACCCCGGGCCCGGCCGCAAAGGCCTTGCCGAGCGAACCCGGCGTGAAGTCGAGCCCGGTATGCATGGCGCGGCGGCGGGTGAAAGGGTCGCGCCGGAGGCCGAAGCCACTGCGCGTCTCCGCATCAACCACCGGCACGCCCAGGGGAAGGGCCGTCAGCAGCTGGCGGAGCGCGTCGACCGCACGCACGTCCACACCCAGCTCCGGCGGCAGCGGCACCAGGGTGGACAAGGCTGCCCGGTCGTCGCGCAGCGGTGCCGGCACGAACGGGCCGCCCTCGGCATCCAGCTTTTCCTTGGCCTGCTGGACCAGAGGCTCGACCCGCACGCCGGAGCTCTTCAGCACGGCCCTGAGTGCGCCGTAATGCTCGGACACCCAGGCCTGGAAATGTTCCTTCGTGGCGTCGAGTTCCTGGTTCAGCCCATCGATCGTCGCTTCGAGCGAGGCGGTCTTCGCATGGAGCGCCTTGGCTTCCAGCTCGGTGGCCGTCCGGTCCGCCAGCGCACGGTCCAGCGCCGCGGTCAGGCGCTCGACCTCGTCTTCGGACGGACGAAGATCGACCGGCTCCATGCCACCCGGCTGCTTCCGCTCCGCCATCAGCCGATCGACCACCGCCATCGCCTGAAGGCGACGACGGTCGGCGTCGGCGAGCTGCTCACGCAGCGTGCTGAGCTCCGAGCTCGTGGTGCTGTGCAGCTTGATCAGCCGGCCGATGGTGCTGCGCTGCACTTCCCTGGTGCTGTCGAGCGAGACCAGCGTCGCCTGAAGTTCCTGAGCCTCGTCGCGGGCGCGCTCGAGCTCGATGTTTTCCGCAGCCAGACGCCGAAGCTCCAGGTCGCGCTGTCCCAGCTCACCCTTGAGCTGCCAGGACCAGGCACCCAGGCCCACGACGGCGATCGAGGCTGCGGCAGCGACCGTGCCCAGCAGAATCTGCCTGCCGGCCTTGGAGCGTCTTGTCATTGGTGCGTGTGCATCCGACGGACGCATCGCGCCACTCCATTACGTCGGCCAGCTCGCTTCGTGCGAGATGACTCTTGGCTGTTCCCCCAACTCGCCCGGCGGACGATGGATGGCAACATGGGTGAGAAAACAACCTACGGCAACCCTGGCGGTGCCGAAGACGGAGGGGAGCGGGCGGTGGTGCCGGCGACAGGATTCGAACCCGTGACCTCCCGCTTACAAGGCGGATGCTCTACCAACTGAGCTACGCCGGCGCTGGTCTGCTCCTAGCAGCATCGGGGGTTCGGGTTAAGTGCCGAGCGACCGCAGGCTGCAGGGATGCTTCAGCCGCCCAACCGGCTCCGCAGGAAGCCGGCGGCTGCCTCCATCGCCTGGGCACCTGCGGGAAGGCGTGCCGCCCAGAGATGCCAGGCGTGGATCATCCGTGGCCACACCTCCAGCCGCACGGCGATGTCGGCCGCGGCCAATGCCCGTGCCAGCCTCACCGCATCGTCGAGAAGGGTCTCGGCCGATCCAACCTGGATCAGCATCGGCGGCAGTCCGGACAGGGCGGCAAGGAGGGGCGAAACCAGCGGTCCGCTCGCATCCGCACCCGCCAGATAGGCCTCGGCCAGCTCCTGGAGGTAGCTGTGCTGGATGAGGGGATCGACGGCAGCCTTGGAGGCGAGGCTCTCGCCGGTCATCTGCAGGTCCACCCAGGGCGACACGAGCCAGCCGCCGGCGGGCAATGGCTCGCCCGCATCGCGCAGGGCCAGCATGAGTGCCAGGGCGAGGCCGGCGCCGGCACTGTCGCCGCCGATGGCCAGGTGGTCCGGCGCAATGCCCTGGCCGAGCAGGAAGCGGTAGGCCGCCACCGCATCCTGCAGGGCGGCCGGGAATGGATGCTCGGGCGCCAGGCGATAGCCCAGCGCCAGGGTCCGCAGGCCGGCTGCGATCCCCATGGAGGCGACGAGGCCGCGATGGCTCTGGATGGAGCCGGAGCAATAGCCTCCGCCATGGAGGTAGAGGAGCACGCGGTCGGAATCGCTTCCCGCGGCGAGCGACCATTCGGCAGGGACCTGTCCGATGCGGATCGGCGTGAAGACGGCGGCACGGGGCGGAGGATCGATGGCCGCCACCTCGTCGAGACGCTGGCGTCGCTCCGTCCAGCCCACGGGTCGGGGCTTGGCGGTGAACAGCTTCTTCAGCTCGTCGACCCCGTCCGGCACCGGTCAGTCCGCCCGGCTGCGGGTCAGCGTCCAAAGAGCGATCCCGGCTGCGACCGATACGTTCAGGCTCTCGATGCGCGGATCGATCGGCAAGGAGGCCAGCCGGTCGCAGCGCTCGCGCACCAGGCGACGCATGCCTTCGCCCTCGCTGCCGAGCACCAGCACCCAGGGCTCGGCGGGCGGCTGGGCATCGAGCGCGGTGTCCGCCTCCCCATCGAGGCCGACGGCGATGAAGCCTCGTTCGCGCAGCTCCACCAGGGTGCGGGCCAGATTCACGACCTCGGCTACCGGAACGATGTCGAGAGCACCTGCCGCGGCACGGGCGCAGACCCCGTCCATCGGTGCCGCATGCCGCTCCGGCAGGATCACCAGGTCCACGCCGAACGCCGCGGCCGAGCGCAGGATCGCGCCCAGATTGCGCGGATCGGTCACCTGGTCCACGGCGACCGCGCGCCGGGCCTGCGGGTTCTGCTCCAGGAAGCGGACAAGGTCGATCGGCTCCAGCGCCTCGACCTCCAGGGCCAGCCCCTGATGGACCACACCGCGCCCGAGGAGCAACTCGAAGCCGCGGTCGTCGCTCCGGCGGACTTCCAGGCCCTTGCGGCTTGCCGCGATGTCCAGCGCCCGCAGCGCGTTGTCGCTCGCATGCAGCCGGCGGACGCGCCGTGCCGGGTTGGCCAGTGCCGCCAGGACCGCATGGCGGCCGAACAGCAGGATGGTCGGACTCTTGGCGGCGGGGCGTCGTTTCAAGGGATTCTCGCGATTTATGGCGATCAGCGGGTCCATTCGATTGACAACCCGTCACTTGGACGTCTACCACCCGGCCGCTCTCGCTTCCGGGCAGGGCTACCGGAGGGGTGGCCGAGTGGTCAATGGCAGCAGACTGTAAATCTGCCGGCGTCAGCCTACGTTGGTTCAAATCCAACCCCCTCCACCATCCCGCCCGAGAGCGAGCGCTTCTTCGTGTCGCGGGCGTAGCTCAATGGTAGAGTCCCAGCCTTCCAAGCTGGTTGTGCGGGTTCGATCCCCGTCGCCCGCTCCACGCGAGCACCGTACCTGATCAAAACCAGCTAGCCCGGACTGCGCAGCGCCATGGCCAAAGAGACGTTCAAGCGGACGAAGCCGCACGCGAACATTGGAACGATTGGTCACGTGGATCATGGCAAGACCACGTTGACGGCG
>NZ_DATAGQ010000144.1:0-44947 GCF_036263595.1 Geminicoccus sp.
ATGTGATGACGTCAGAGGCAGCGGATCACCATCAAGGCCAGGAGCCTCACCGCTCCAGCGACAGGCCGGATAGATCTGCGCATCCAATGCCGCCGACGGCACCAGAACACCTTGCGGCGGGGGGCGTCCATAGATTGTTGAGGAGGTTGGCGAGCCCGATCTTGGTTGCGGCTTGAGGCGATGCCGCCGCCGCCAGCTCCTGCCGGCGTCTCCCTCGGAGATCGGATCGAGCGTCCGCTGACGCTCGATCGTGCGGACGAACAGGCCCATCCTCGCCTTCTGCCAGGCAGACACGTGCTCGATTGGTGTGCGGATGGCCGACTTCTTCGCGTTCGCTCTGGAAGTCCGACCTGGCATCGGGCGATGCGCCACCTTGTTGCGATAGACGCGACTTGCCAGCATCCGCCGGGATGGCAGCGCCCCATTCTTCTTCGATCGCTGGCCACTATTGCCCATCGATCGCGGCAGGGGATCGATCCAGTTCCGCAGGAACGGCGGTCAGCAGACCGCCGCGGGACGGCCGCCGATGTATTGCCCGGCTCGAGCAGGACACCCAGGCTACTTCCCTCGTGCGCGCCAGCATCCGTGGGTGCTGATGTGGTTCTGATAGCCAAGGCCGGGACCCCAAACTCGGCCTGCTTCCGCCCATCCTCCAACGGCTCGGCCTTGGTGTCCTTGATCGTCCATGATCCGTCAGCAGACGGATCATCCAGCACCAAAGGTGCCAAGATTAGGAGACCTTGGCGGGCGAGGCATTCTGATGCTTCTGGCGGAGCTTTGCTGGCTTGGCCTGCCACTCCTCGGACATGCGCTCCTCCTTGAGCGCCTGCTTCTCCACCTTCGTGTTCCGCTGCTTGGATGAAGTCACGATGCCGGCAACGACAGGCTGACCGGACATGGCGAGGTAGCCCGCTTCCCGCAGCTGCCGGGCGAATAGATCGAAGTCCACCACGGCAGCCACGCGTTCGAGGTCATCGTCGTTCTTCGACCGGTCGGCCAGCCGCTCCTCGACACCGAAGAAGCCAGCCTGACCCGCCATCACCGCCTCCTGCTTCACAGCCTCATCCCGCCATCGATGCCGGCTATGCCCGAGTGGCTTTTGGAGGTGCCCAGCTTCGAGCGCCCGGCGTTGATCCGCCCTCCATCAGACGGGGACCAGATCCTGAGGCGCCGGCAGGGGCATCGACCGTGTGCCCAGGCGCAGGCGGAACAGGGCCTGCTTCACCCACCGACCATCATCTTGACCACCTCGTCGCCGTCGGTCTGGTCGATCCGCCGCTCGCCGGCGTTGCGGCCGCGGCGCAGGACCAGGATCCGGTCGGAGACGGCGAAGATGTCGCCGAGATTGTGGCTGATGAAGATGATGGCCACGCCCTGGGCCTTGAGGCGTGCGATCAGTTCCATGACCTTGCGCTGCTCCGGCACGCCCAGGGCGGCGGTGGGTTCGTCCATGATCAGCAGTTCGGCCTTCCAGTAGATGGCACGGCCGATCGCGACGGCCTGCCGCTGGCCGCCCGACAGGTTGCGCACGGGCTGGACGAGCTTCTTGGGCTCGATGTCGATTTCCAGCTGATGGAGGACCTTCTCCGCCTCCTGGCGCATCGTCTCGCGGTCGAGCCGCGGCAGCAGGCCCAGGAACCGCGTGAAGCGCTCGCGGCCGAGAAAGACGTTGGCGCCGACGTCCAGATTGTCTGCGAGCGCCAGGTCCTGGTAGATCGTCTCGATGCCGGCGGCGCGGGCCGCCGAGGGGCTGGCGAAGTCGACGGCCGTGCCCTTGAAGTGGATCTCGCCCTCATCGCGGCTGTGCACGCCGGCGATCGCCTTGATCAGCGTCGACTTGCCCGCACCGTTGTCGCCTGCCAGCGCCAGCACCTCGCCCCGGCGCACCGTCAGGTCGACATCCTCCAGCGCCGTGACCCCGCCAAAGCGCTTGGTGAGGTGGCGGATCGCCAGGAGCGGCTCAGACATCGCGTCGCACCCCGCCGGTGAGCCGTTCCCGCGACTGGTCGATCAGCACCGACACGATGATCACGACCCCCACGGCCACGAACTGCCAGAACGGCGCGACGTCGATGAAGACCAGGCCGTACTGGATGACCGCGATGATCAGCGCGCCGATCACCGTGCCGATGATCGTGCCCGACCCGCCGAACAGCGACGCGCCCCCGATCACGACCGCGGCGATGCTGTCCAGGAGAAGCGGCTCGCCGCCCTGGGCCGCACCGGCCGAAAAGCGCGCCGTGTAGATCACGCCGGCAATGCCCGCGCAGAACCCTGCCAGCATGTAGAGCAGCACGGTGTGCTTGGGCACGTCGATGCCCGCACGGATCGAGGCTGCCTTGTTGCCCCCGATCGCATAGGTGTAGCGGCCGAACCGGCTTTCCTGGAGCAGCCAGTGCATCGCCAGCATCACCAGGAGCGCGATGATGACGGGCACCGGGACGCCCACCAGCTTGGCGTTGCCCAGCTGGAACAGCCATGGGTTGTTGACGGGCACGGTCGTCCCGCTGGCCGTCAGGAAGCCCACGCCGCGGCACACGCCATACATGCCGAGCGTGCCGATGAAGGCCGGGATCGCCAGGCGCGCGATCAGCGTGCCGCTGACCAGGCCCGGGATGATGCTCACCGCCAGCGCCGCCGCGATACCCAGCAGGAGCGACACGCCCGGATGGAACCCGGTCAGCTGCTGCATGGTCGTGGCCATGACCACCGAGGCCAGCCCCATGACGAACCCGACCGAGAGGTCGATGCCGCCGGCGATGATGACGAGCGTCTGGCCCATGGCGAGCAGCAGCGGCATCGAGGCGGTCAGCGCGATGCTCTGCAGGTTGTAGGGATTGAAGAGGAAGGTCGAGCCGTACTGAGCCCTGGCCCAGATCTCGAAGAACAGGACCAGGATCAGGAGGAACAGCCAGGACCAGGCGATGGCCACGAAGGCGAGCAGCGGATGGCGTTCGGCCGGGGCGTGCGGGGCGATGGTGGCCAAGGGCGGTACAGCCTCATTCGGTCGCGAAATGCTCGGGCGGAGGGACGGCCGAATGCCATTCCTCCGCCCCCAAGGGTCAGTCCGAGTAGACGAACGCCGCGATCTTCGGGTCGTCGATATTGCTCTTGTCCATGACGGTGAAGCCCGTGCCGATCGAAGTGGGGACGGACTGGCCGGACAGCGCCGCGAACGCCGTCACCACGCCGAAAAAGCCGATCTCGGCCGGGTGCTGGGCAATCGCGAAGTCGACCGAGCCGCTCTTCAGGTCGTCGACGATCCGCGTCGGCGTGTCGAAGGCCACCACCTTGATCTCGCCGGTCTTGCCGGCCGCCTTGACGCCATCGGCGGCGCCGAACGCGGAGAACAGGTTGGCGCCGAACACGCCCGCCAGGTCCTGGTTGCGCGCGAACACGGCCTGGAGCTGCGAGGAGGCCTTGTTGGCGTCGTTGTCGTTGAACTGCGTTTCCAGGACGGTGATGTCCGGGAACTCGGCCATGCCGGCCTTGAATCCTTCCTCGCGCTGGTCGGTGGTCGAGATGCCGGGTTTCACGTTGCTGACATAGACCTTGCCCTTGCCACCGATGGCCTGGGCCAGGGCCCGAGCCGCCATCTTGCCACCCAGCACGTTGTCCGAGGCGACATAGGAGAGCGGGAAGTCGCCCTCGCCCGAACCGTCCTGGTACAGGCCGTCGTCGATGAAGGTGTCGACGGTCACCACGCTGATGCCGGCATCGATCGCCTGGCGCAGCGGCGCGATCAACTGCTGCTTGTCGGTGGGCGCGATCAGGATCGCGTCGGGCTGCCGGGCGATCACCGCCTGGAGCACCGGCACCTGCAGGGTCGGGTTGAACTCGGGCGCCCCCTGGAAGACCAGCTCCACGCCCAAGGCGTCGGCGGCTGCCTGGGCACCCTTGCGCATCGTGATGTAGAACGCGTCGGTGGTGAGCCCGGGGATGAGCGCGATCGTGAACTTCTTGTCCTGGGCAGCAGCCGGCCGCACCAGCGCACCCGCAGCGGTCGCGAGCGCCAATGCACCCGCGAAATGGC
Organism: Geminicoccus sp.; assembly: GCF_036263595.1. NCBI lineage: Bacteria > Pseudomonadati > Pseudomonadota > Alphaproteobacteria > Geminicoccales > Geminicoccaceae > Geminicoccus > Geminicoccus sp. The sequence continues at coordinate 4,034 of NZ_DATAGQ010000144.1, forward strand.
GGCGATCCATCTTGTCCTCCCTGTCGTCCCGTCATGCGGGACGTGGCCGGACGCTAGCGGCGCCGCTAAACCCTTACAAGTCGCGACCGTTTGAACGGAGATCTGTCCCTTGGAACCCCATCCGATGCTCAAGCCCCTGTCCGTGCGCATCGGGCTGTTGCTGTTCTGCCTGGCCTGGACGGCCTTCGAAGCCTGGCACGAGCCGAACTCGATCTGGTTCTGGCTGTTCGCAGGCGTCACCGTCTATGCGGCCGTCGAGTTCTTCATCTCCGACAAGTACCGCGCCAAGAAGAACGCCGCCTCGGCCTCCCAGGGCGACGTTCCTCCGACAAGCTGACCGGCGCTGCCGCTCAGCCGTGCAACTTGGTGGCGATCTCGGCCACGTGGCGGCCCTGGAAGGTGGCACCATCCAGCTCGACGGCGGAAGGCTGGCGGGAACCGTCGCCGCCGGCGATCGTGGCGGCACCATAGGGCGACCCACCCAGGATCTCGCCCAGGCCCATCTGCCCCTGGAAGGAATAGGGCAGGCCCACGATCACCATGCCGTGATGGAGCAGCACGGTGTGGAACGAGGTGCAGGTGGTCTCCTGGCCGCCATGCTGGCTGGCGGTGCTCGTGAACACGCTGCCGACCTTGCCGATCAGCTTGCCCTGTGCCCAGAGCGACCCGGTCTGGTCCAGGAACTGCTTCATCTGGGCGGCCATGTTGCCGTAGCGGGTCGGGGTGCCGAAGATGATGGCGTCGTAGTCGGCGAGTTCGCTGGGCTCCGCGATCGGTGCGGGCTGGTCCATCTTGTAGTGGGACTGCTCCTGCACCTCCTGTGGCACCAGCTCCGGTACCCGCTTCACGACGACGTCCGTACCGGCCACCGATTTGGCGCCTTCGGCTGCCGCATAGGCCATCTTCTCGACATGGCCCCAGCTTGAATAATAGAGCACCAGGATCTTCGCCATCACGCATCTCCTCGAACGACAAACAGCAGGACGGAGATGGGCCGCCGCCAAAGGATTGCCAACAGCGAGACTAGGGGCGGATCGTCCCCTGTGCGGAAACAATGCTGCCGTCGCGCAGGAACGCTGATCCCCGGCGGTAGGGCCGCACCCCCGCCAGGCTTCGCCCGGACGCCTGCGCCAGCCCCGCGGCGTGAAGGGCGGCGGCCCGGCCTTCGGACCGCTCGACCAGGTCACCATCCAGCTCCAGCAGCACACCCGCGCCTGTGATGCGGCAGCGAATGGCAGCCGCACCCGGCAGCAGGACGGCCAGCTCCCGCTCGACCAGATCCACGAAGGCCAGGTCCTCGGCATCGATCGGGATGCCGGTCTCGATCCGGCTGGACAGGCAGGGCTGGGCCGGAAGCTCGGCCAGATCATCCAGCCCATGCAGCGCCGCCAGGGCGCGGATGCCGGCCTTGTCGATGCCCGCCTCGACGAAAGGATGCACGACCCGGTGCTCGGCAGCGGCGCGCAGCCCCGGACGATAGTCGCCGAGATCGTCCAGGTTGGCACCCGACGCGATCGTACCGGACGTCAGGCGCAGGATGCGCCCATACAGGTTGGTCTTGCAGAAATAGCACCGGTCGACGGGATTGGCGCGATAGGCGGGATCGTCGAACTCGCCCGCTCCCACCACGACCAGGTCCCAGCCATGACGCTGCGCATGCCGCTCGACACGGGCGGTCGCCAGTGGAGGCACGGCCGGCGACACGGCATGGACCATCCGCACGCTGGCCCGGCCGAACCGGTGCGCCAAATAGGCCAGCGTCATGCTGTCCACGCCGCCACTGACCGCGACGGCCAGTCCGTCATGGCGGTCGAGGGCCGCCAGCAATAGCTCCATCAGCTCCCTCACGCCTCGCCCTCCGCCCGTCGCGCGAAATGGCGCCGCTCGGCCAGCGTGTTGCCGGTGACGTCGTCGCTCTCCGCCTTTACCGTCTGGGTCCGGTCGGGCCGGCGGACCCGCTTCACCCTGATCCGCCCGGCCTGCTCGATCGACCGGGGCAGGCAGATGCGCTGCTCGACATGCCAGCGCAGGCCGATCGTGCTGGTCTCCGCAAAACAGGCGTTCTGGATGAACTCGAGGGAATCGGGGGCGACCAGCAGCCGGAAGTTCTCGATCGGCCGTCCCTTCTTGCCACGCCTCGTCGCCGTCGTCAGGTCCAGCACGCCAGCTCGTTCCCGCAGCCGGTCGCAGGCGACGGCGATCTCCTCGCCGGTCATGTCGTCGACGTCGAAGCTCAGCACCACGACCTCTTCGGTGACGCGCTCCGTGCCGGCAGGCTCGAAGAGCATGGCGCGCAACACGTTCGGCATATCCGGAAGGCGGCGCGTGCCGGCACCGGTGCCGCCGCGAAACAGTCGTCCGCCCCTCCACCTGGCAAGGGGATCAGGGATCAGGTGGCGGAGGATCGCCGCCCCTGTGGGCGTAACGCGCTCGCCCTCCACGCCGTCGTCCCTCCAGGTGAAGCCGGTGAGGATCGCAGCGGTGGCAGGTGCGGGCACGGGCAGGAGGCCATGGCGGGTCCGCACGGTGCCGCCGCCGCGGGGCAAGGGCGAGGCGGTCCAGATCGCCCAGTCCAACGCCGCGACGATGCTGCCGGCCGCGACCACGTCGGCAAGGGAGTCCCAGTCGCCGATCTCATGGAAATGTACGTCGGCGACCAGCACGCCGTGAATGGCTGCCTCGGCATTGGCCAGGATCGTCAGGATCGCCTCGGCATGCCTGGCCGTGCCGTCGGAAAGATCCGCCCGGTCGATCCGACGGACCATGTCGGCGAACGAGGCACTGTCCGGCGGGGCGACGGCAGGCGCCTGCAGGCCGAAGCGAAGGCAGCTGATACCCTCGCTTTGACCTTCCGTCAGCACCGGCTCGCCGGCACCCTCGGGCAGCACGGCCACGACGTCCGCCAGAACCCGCTCGCGCAGGTCCGGCAGCGCGTCCAGCATCGCCGCCACGAACATGTCCCCGGCGATGCCGCCAGCAACGTCCAGGTGAACGTGCAGCGGCCCCTCAGGCAGGGGCATGGATCGGGATCACGTAGGGGCCTTCCGGGATGACCGCCACGGCCCCGTCGCCATGACGGGCCACGGAGGCCGCGACCGCCTCGTCCAGGGACGGCACGATCTCCACGCCCGTGATCCGCCGCTCTTCCGGATCCAGCCCGGTCGTGAACATCTGAATGTGCCCCAACCGCATCGACTTCAGCTGCATCTCGGTCTGCCACTCGTCGATCTCGGCCAGCGACTTCGCGGTGAGCGTCTGCAGGAACCGTTCCGGGCCAAGCTCGACCAGCCGCGCCTGCGCATCCTTGAACTCCGGCGAGCCGAAGCCTTCCGAGCACTCCGACACCATGATGAGCGTGCCGCCCGGCTCCAGGATGTCGAGCGGCGTCACCATGCCCTTCACGGTCTGGTAGTAGGTCTTGTCCAGCGGATAGCCGGCCGAGGAGGTCACCAGCGTCTTGAACTTGCGCGGCACTTTCACCTGGCTCACGTCCTGCACGAAGGCCACCGCCGCCAGATGACTCTCGATCACCTCGCCGAAGGTGACATGGGCAAGGTCGCGGTCCTCATCCAGCACCGTGTTCAGCGCGTGGACCGGGCCCAGCTTGCGGACGATGTCGAGCTGCTCCTCGTGCAGCGGGTTGCCCACGAGGTTGCACTGGACCGCCAGCGGGTCCTCCATGAAGCGCGCCGAGTGGAACGTCCGGATCGTGGTGTGATGGGCGACGCCCGGGGCCACCACCTTGCGGCCGCCCGACCAGCCCGCCATGAAATGCGGCTCGACCAGACCGGTCGAGATCTTCAGGTCGGCATGGACCAATCGCCGGTCGAGCCGGATCGGCACCTGGCGCTTCTCGGTGAAGCCCAGGTCGACATGCATGTCGTCGTCCCTGGCATAATGGTTCTCGATCCGGACATTATTCATCACCCAGGGATCGCCCACGAGCTCGGCCAGCTCGTCGCCCAGGTTCGGGCGGTGCAGGCCCGTCGCGACCAGGATGGTGATCCGATCCAGGGGAATGCCGGATCCTACCATCGTCTCGACCATCGGCCGCAGGAACAGCCGGTTGGGCACGGGACGGGTGATGTCGCAGATCAGGATGCAGGCGCTGGCCTTGCCCTTCGCCAGCTCGGCCAGGGGCGGCGATCCGACCGGATGGTCCAGCGCTTGGCGCACGGCACCGTGCGGGTCGGGCAGCTTCGGCAGGGCCGCCTTGCGGATCACGTATGGGGAGGCATGCGGGGGCAGGTTCAGCTGAACGTGCGATCGCCCGAACGCGATCTCGATCTTCTGGCCCGGCATCCCTGATCTCCCATGCGGCGTTGCTGGTGGGTGAAGCGCAAGCACGCTTCCGGCTCAAGCCTGTCTGCCGGCCTGGCCGCCATCGCTCGCATAGAGATGGGAAGGATTGGTGCGGTCGAGAAGACTCGAACTTCCACGCCCTTTCGGGCACAGCGCCCTCAACGCTGCGCGTCTACCAATTCCGCCACGACCGCACATCGCTTAAGAGCCTGGCCTATTGGCCGCCGGCGCCGCGCGGTATAGTCGGTCCGCATCGGGCCTGCAAGACAATGGAGAGGCTTTTGGCGCTGGAATGGCGTGTGGCCCCCGGACTGGTCGCTTATCCGGATGCCGTGGCGACGATGGAAGACAGGGTCAGGCGGATCCGCGACGAGGGTGCCGACGAGCTGGTCTGGCTCGTGGAGCACCCGCCACTCTATACCGCCGGCACGTCGGCCGCCGCCGGCGAACTCCTCGATCCGCAGCGCTTCCCGACCTTCCAGACCGGCCGCGGCGGGCGCTGGACCTATCATGGCCCCGGCCAGCGCGTGGCCTATGTCATGCTCGACCTGCAGCGGCGTGGCGTCGACCTTCGCGCCTATGTCACCCGGCTGGAAGGCTGGGCCATCGCAGCCTTGGCGGCATTCGGCGTGCATGGCGAGCGGCGCGAGGGCAGGGTCGGCATCTGGGTGAACCGCAACGGCATGGAGGAGAAGATCGGTGCAGTCGGCGTGCGGGTCAGGCGCTGGGTGACCTATCATGGCATCGCCATCAACGTGTCGCCGGACCTCACCCATTTCGCCGGGATCGTGCCCTGCGGCATCGAGGAGTTCGGGGTGACCTCGCTGGCCAAGCTCGGCGTCCGGGCCAGCCTTGCCGACCTCGACCAGGTCCTGCTGCGGACGTTTCAGGCGGGGTTTGGCGCAGGGACCGAGCCGTCGACGCCCGGACGATTGAACGCGGCTGAACCCGCTACTAGTTCTCTGGCATGAGAACAGCGGCCGCCATGTTGCTTTTCGCCCTCCTGATCGGCCCAGAAGTCGCGCAGGCAGCCTGCAACGACAGTGCGGCGCCGGGCGTGATGTGGCGGCGCTGCTTGATGGATGGCGAGGACATGGCGGGGGTCAACCTGGCCAAGGCGGATCTGCGCGGGGCGTCGTTCAAGCGTGCCGTCCTTGTCGGGGCGGACCTGAGCGGCAGCAGGGCCGGTGGCGCCAAGTTCATCAGCGCGGATCTCAAGCAGGTCCGGCTCGAGGATGCCGACCTGAAGCGTGCCGACTTCACCAACGCCATGCTCGATGGTGCATCGCTGGTGCGTGCCGACCTGCGTGGCAGCCGCCTCTACGACGCCAAGCTGCGCGGCGCCGATCTGACCGGCGCCCTCCTGACCTCCGCCGACCTTCTCCGGACCGACTTCTCCGGTGCCACCTGGACGGACGGCGTCACCATCTGTGCTGCCGGCTCGCTCGGCCGCTGCGTGAACAGCTCCGGGCCGGTGGTGGACGACGGCACCTGAGCGTCAGCCCGTGGGCGTCCCGTTCTCGCGCAGGCGGATGAAGGCGTCCGCCGTGCCGAGCGGCCGCCCGATCAGGAAGCCTTGCGCCTCGTGGCAGCCCAGCTCGCGCAGGAACTCGAGCTGCTCCTTCGTTTCCACGCCCTCGCCGACCACCCGGACCCGCAACGTATCAGCCAGTGCCACGACCGCCCGCGCGATCGCGGCGTCGTTCGGATCGGTCGTCACGTCGGCGATGAACGAGCGGTCGATCTTCAGGGCGCCGATCGGGAAGCGCTTGAGATAGGCGAGCGAGCTGTAACCGGTGCCGAAATCGTCGACGGTCACCCGCACGCCCAGCTCGTGCAGCCGGTGCACCGTGTCCTGGACGTCCTGCATGATGCTGCTCTCGGTCAGCTCCAGCTCCAGGCACGGCCCCGGGAACGCGCTGTCCATCAGCAGCCGGCGGACCTTGGCGACGAAGTCGCGCGCCTGGAACTGGCGGGCGGAGATGTTCACCGCGATCCGCAACCCCTCCAGCCCCTCGGCATGCCACTCGCGCATCTGCAGCACGGCCTGGCGCAGCACCCAGTCGCCGATCGGCAGGATGAGGCCCGTCTCCTCGGCGATCGGGATGAAATCCGATGGCGGGATCATGCCGAGCTCGGGGCTGTTCCACCGCAGCAGCGCCTCCACCCCGACGATCCGGTCCTCGGCCAGCCCGACCAGCGGCTGGAAATGCAGCAGCAGCAGCTCGCCACGCTCCACCGCCTTGCGCAGCCGGCTCTCCAGCACGAGCCGCTGGTAGGCCTTGGCGTTCATGTCGGTCGTGTAGAACTGATAGGTGTTGGATCCCTGTTCCTTGGCGCGCGCCAGCGCCGTGCCCGCGTTCTTGAGGAGCTGGTCCGGATGGTCGCCGTCGAAGGGGAACAGCGAGATGCCGATCGATGCCGCCACGGTCGGCTGGTCGCCGGCGATCTGGAACGGTGCCTGCAGACAGTCGAGTGTCTTCTGCGCCACCTTGCCCGCACCCTCGGCTCCTTCGGTCGCCAGGGCCAGGATCAGGAACTCGTCGCTGCCGGGTCGCGCCACCGTGTCCGACTTGCGCAGGGCGTTGCCGATCCGTGCTGCCGCCGCCCGCAGGACCCGGTCGCCCTTGTCCAGCCCCAGGCTCTCGTTGATCAGCTTGAATCGGTCCAGGTCCACCACCATCACCGCCAGCTGCTGACGCCCGCGGCGCGCCCGCTCGATCGCCTGGCTCAGGCGGTCCAGGAACAGGAGCCGGTTGGGCAGGCCGGTCAGCGGGTCGGTATAGGCGAGGTTGCGGATGGTCTCCTCGGTCTGCTTGCGCAGCGTGATGTCCCGCACGATCAGCACGCCGCCGGGCCCATCGCCGACAGGGGCCACGGCCACCTCGACCGGAACATGCTCGCCCGAGCGGCGGATCGCCCGGCTTTCGCCATGGAGCCTGGAAGGCTCCTGTCCATTCAGCCCGGCCTGCCCACCCTCCAGGGCCAAAAGCGGCGGATCGAACAGTTCAGCTGCCGCCCGACCGAGCAGTCCTCCGCCGGCCAGATCGAAGATGCGCTCGGCCGCGCGCGACGCACGGCACACGGCACCGGCCGCGTCCACCACCAGCACGCCGTCCGTCACATGGTCGAGCACCAGATCGAGAAAGCCGTCGTCGGTGGGACCGGGCGGGCGTTCCTCGCCGGCCGGTACCGTGGCGCGGACCGGCCGGACCACGCCAAGGACGGTTTCCGTGGACATGGGCTGCAGGACGATCTCCCAGTGCTGGCCCGATGCCGGCCACTGGAACGTCGCCTCGATGCGCCGCCCGCTGGTGAGCGCCTGCTCGACCCGGTCGCGCCAGTCCTCGGCGAGCTCGCTGCCCAGGACGTCGTCGAGCGGTCCGTGGTCGAGAGTCTGCAGCGTCCGGCAAAGTGCCTCCTCCCGGCCGGTCGCGATCCACAGGAGCCGCAGGTCGACATCGATCGCCAGCACCGCCGCATCGAGGAGGTCGGCGAGGAGCCGGTAATCGGCCAGCGGCAGGCCTGGTGCGGAAAGTTCCTGGCGCTCGGCCGAGCCCTGCCGCAGGAGGCCCAGCACGCGCTCGACCGGCATGCCGGCCTGGGCCTTGCCGGATCCTGCCCGGACCGGCCGCGCCCGGTCGAACAGCCTGACCTCGGCGCCGTGCGCGGTGCGGATCCGATAGCTGATGTCGCTGCTCACGCCGGCCATCAACTCCAGGTTGCGGCGACGCAGCCTGCCACGGTCCCGCGGAACCACGATCCCGGACAGGCCACCCCGTGCCAGCAATTCCGGCATGGAGTAGCCGGTCAGCCGCTCCACGGTCGGGTCCGCCCATTCCAGCCGCAACCCGGCATCGACGTCGGCGCAGAGCCGGTAGAGGCCACCGCCCACCAGGTCGCCCAGCAGGCGGGACGTGCCACTGGAATCCGCCGCCTCCCCGGTCTCCTTGCCGGCCTCGCTCGCGACGACTGTCAGAAGAGCGAGCTTGCCCGGTGCCAGGGACGCGGCCTGCACGGCGCATCGCTGCGGCTTGCCATGGGCAAAGAGCGGGAGCTCGCCCGTCCACGGCTCGCCGGTCTGCAGCGCGTTGAGGAGCGCGGCAAAGCCCGGATCGACGGGATCCGTCGCCCGCAGCAGGCGCAGGCGCGCGCCCGGCAGGGCCTGCTCGTCCAGTCCCGTGATCCGGCACAAGGCCCGGTTGGCCCACACGATGATCGGGTGCGGACGCATCGGGTCCGGGCGCGTCACCAGGAGCAGGCCCATGGGCAACGCGTCCAGCATGGCGGCGACATCGCCTGCCGGCAGGCTGTCCATCGCTGTCCGCGCGGCCGACGCTTCACGCAGGTTCCGTTCGCCCAAGCCGCTCACCTCGTCCACGCCAGTTCTCTCGGTGCGATGACGGCGCTCTGCGTCGCCGCGTCATTGCAACGGCGGGTAATCGGTTTGCCACACGATATCGAGCGGTTAAATGAAACCGGACCCGGTCAACCCATGCGTGCCGAAGCCTGGACCGGCGAATGGCGGTGCCGCGCTGTGGGCGGCAAGGCGGCGGCCGATCGCGGACGGCAGATCGGCGGCGGTCAGGCCCGTGCTCAGCATGGCGCCGGCCTCGGCGTGAAGGCGAACGGCAGCCGCGGCCGCCTCGAAGCTCGGCATGCCCTGCGCCAGCAGGCCCAGCACCGCGCCGGTCAGCACGTCGCCGGCCCCGGCGGTCGCCAGGGCCGGGGCGGCCAGGTCCAGGATCGTCGCGCGGCCATCGGGCGAAGCCACGACCGTATCCGCCCCTTTCAGGATGACCACGGCACCGCTCTGCGCCGCGGCCGCCATGGCCCGCTCGATCCGCGCACCCTGGAGGCCCGGGAACAGCCGCGCGAACTCGCCCTGATGGGGCGTCAGGACCGCGTCGCCACCAAGCGGCTGCTCGCATGGAGCGATGCTGGTGAGGGCGTCGGCGTCAAGGACGATCCGCTTGCCCGCCGCCAGGATCCGCCGCACCCGGTCCCTGGTGCGCTCGCCGATTCCGGCGGCAGGGCCGATAGCGACGGCGTTGCGCCTGGCGTCCGCCAGCAGCCGGTCCAACGCCTCCTCATCCGGCAGCGGCACGGTCATCAGGTCCACCTGGCCGGCCGCATAGATCGCGACGGCATCAGGGTCGACCGCGACCGTCACCAGCCCGGCGCCGATGCGCAAGGCGGTGCTGGCCGTCATCCGGGCGGCACCGGTCGCATGCGCGGGGCCACCGACGACCAGGGCGTGGCCCATGGTATATTTGTGCGACAGCAGATCGCGGCGTGGCAGGAGACGACGCCAACGGCAGGGCAGGTCGATGCTCATCTGCCCGCCCAGAGCCGAGAGGTGCCGCTCCTCGATGCCGATGTCGGCTGCGACGATCTCGCCGGCATGGATTCGGCCCGGCAGCAGGACGAGGCCGGGCTTGGCCCGCACGAAGGTGACGGTAACGTCAGCCCGCACGGCCATGCCGCGGATGCTGCCGGTCGCACCGTCGATCCCTGACGGAATATCCACGGCGACCACCGGGCCGCTGCCGGTGTTGATCTGCTCGATCAGGCGCGCCGCGGCGCCGTCGACATCGCGGGCGAGGCCCGCGCCGAACAGGGCGTCGACGACCAGTCGGGCGGCCACCGGTGACAGTTCTGTCGGCGGTACCCAGGATGCGTCCCACCCATCCGCGGCGGCCCGGGCGTCACCGGCAAGGCTTGAAGGCGGTACGAGCGATGTGACCTCGACCTCCCAGCCGGCGGCCCGCAGCAGCCTGGCGACCACCCAGCCGTCGCCGCCATTGTTGCCGGGGCCGCAGGCGACCAGCACCGGACGCCGGGCGTAGCGCGCGGTGATCGTGCGTGCCACCGCCGTGCCGGCCCGCTCCATCAGCACGTGCCCAGGCGTGCCTCCTTCCACCGCCAGTCGGTCCAGTCGCGCGACGTCGCCGGGCGCCAGAAGCAGCCCGTCCGCCGGTGCCGGCTTGGGAAAGCCCCGCAAGCCGCCCGTCCTCAGTGATGCCGGCGGAAGCGGGCGGCAGCCGCCCGCTCGATTGCGGAGGCCACCAGCGGTTCCAGCTCCAGCCAGTCGCGCATGCTCTGCAGCACTTCCAGCTCTTCCTGGCCGGCCGTGCCGTCCGCCGCCGCCACGTCGCAGGCGAGCAGGTAGGCCGTTTCGCGCAGCGGCTTGTCGAGGGAATCCTTGATGTCGTTGATCAGCTCGTCGACTCCACGCGACTTTTGCAGGAGCAGGGCGACGTGCCGCCCGATTTCCGTGATACTTTCCCGGTCGAAGTCCTTGAACACCGGCAGGGTGGAGACGAGCCTGCCGATCATGCCCAGCTCGGCATCGGTCATCTCGCCCTCGGCGGCGGCGATCAGGACCATGGTGGAAACCAGCGCTTTTTGTTGACGAGCGAACAACGACATCGGCATGCCCCTGGAAGTCGGCCGGCGATCCGCTCACGGATGGCCGCGGGCGGCAGATATGCGGATCTCCGGGAAAGGTCGCAACCATTGCCGATCGAGATGGCCACCGCGATCGAGGACGCCCTTGCGGCAGGACGGCCGGTGGTGGCGCTGGAAACCACGCTGGTAAGTCATGGCCTGCCCTGGCCGCATAACCTGGAGACTGCCCGGCAGATGGCCCAGGCCGTCGTCCGGGAAGGAGCAGTGCCGGCGGTGATAGGCGTCCTGGACGGCGTGGTACGGGTGGGGCTCACCCAGGCCGAGATCGAGCGCTTTGCCAGGGAGCCCGGCATCGCCAAGTGTGCTACCCGCGACCTGCCTTTTGTCGTGGCGACGGGCGGCAGCGGTGCCACCACGGTCTCGGCCACCGTGGAGGTGGCTGCCCGCGTCGGCATTCGCTGGATGGCGACCGGCGGGATCGGCGGCGTGCACCGGGGGGCGGCGGAGACCGGGGACGTGTCGGCGGACCTGGATGCCATTCGCCGTTCGCGCGTCGTCGTGGTGTGCGCGGGCGCCAAGATCATCTTGGACCTGCCGCGCACGATGGAATGGCTGGAAACGCTGGGCGTGCCGGTGCTGGGATGGAAGACCGACGAGCTTGCGGGCTTCTACACCGCCAGCACCGGCCTGGCGGTGCCGAGGATCGCCGACGAGGCGGCGCTCGCCCGCTGGTGCGGCAGCTGGCAGGACCTCGGCTTCCCGTCCGGCGTCGTGCTGGCCGCCCCGCCACCACCCGGCCTCGCGATGAACGGTGCGGAGGTGACGGCGCTGGTGGCGGCGGCCGAGGAGGCCGTCCCTGCCGCCGAGCGGAGCGGCAAGGCCGCCACGCCGGCCTTGCTGGCCGCCATGGCCTACCTGTCCGGCGGCCGGACGGTCGAGCTGAACCGGGATCTGATCGTGGCCAACGCCGCCCTGGCGGCGCGCTGCGCCACTGCCTGCGGGCTTCGACCGTTCTCAACCCAGAGGCGAAATATTACTTGACCAGCTTCGCCTGAACGACGCTCATGCGCGCCAGCATGGCAGGCTCGTTCTGGTAGCTTCATGGACCTCGGTTCGAACGCGCGTCGTATCCTCCTCCTGGGCGTGGCCTCCTCGACCCGCCTCCTCATGTGCCATGTCCTGCAGAACCTGGGCTATGCGGTGGACGAGGCGACGGACGTCGCCGAGGCCGCCGCGCGCTGCCGGAACTGCGGCCTCGTGGTGCTGGGGCTTCGGACGGCCTCGGGCGAACTGCGGACGATCGTGCGGGCGCTGCGCGGCATCGACCGGCCGCCGGCCGTCATGGTCGTGGGGGATGCTGCCGCGATTGCGGAGATCCAGCAGCCCGACCCGGACATCCAGGCCTGCCTCGTCGAGCCGGTGGAGTTCGGCCAGTTCCTGGCGACGGTCCGCCAGCTGATCGAGACCGCCTGCCAGACAGGGCGGGCGTCCACCGCACCGGTCGACCTGGAACGGCTCGACATGTTCGCCGGCAGCGGTCCGGACCTGACCGAGGAACTGGCGGCCCTCTTCTTCACCACCGCCAGGGCCTATCTGGCGGACATGGAAAACGCCTTGCGCAACGACGGCGACGCATCGCGGACCGCCCATACGCTCAAGGGTGCCTGTGCCAATTTCGGTGCGTCCGAGATGGCGGCACTCGCCCTGATCGCCGAGGAGCAGGGCGTGACCGCGGAACGCTTGAGCGGCCTGCGCGGTGCGCTTGCCCGCGCCGAGCAGTTCATGGCGGGAGCCGGCATCTACCGGGCTGCCGTGCAGTGAGCAGCAGCCGTTCCTCCCGCCAATGCGGGAATTTCCTCCATCCTGCTCAACCTACGCGACCAGACTGCAACACACGCCGCATCCTCCCGCGCGACGGCTGGGAAACTCCTTGCTGGCGGTGCAGTACTGTCCTGTTGTCGCCGCGCGAGGTGCGGCACGGCAGGTGCCCTCGCGACATGTTGATCCCGGCCGGCGTTCCGTTCGCAGCGGCCGTCCAGTGAGGTGTGCTCGATGCTGAGAGGCGCTCGTCTGTTGGTGGCCGTGAGCCTGGGTGCGCTGGCTGCCGGTTGCACCAACCTGGCGGCGCCGAACTTCGGCACGCTCAACCCGAACGGGCTCGACGATACCGACCTGAAGATGTGGGACATCGAGGCCGTCCGCCGGATGGTCCCGCAGGGTCCGGCCTTCAACGAGCAGCTGCGCGTGGGCTACCTGGAACTGGCCGACGCCGTCGGCGGGGCCGGCGATGACGGCGACGAGGACCATTTCCTGCGCAAGGCGGTAGCCTCCGCCCGTGGACTGGCCCAGGTGCCGGACCAGGTCGTGATGCCCGATGCGATGGACTATCGCGGTGCCGGCACCGACGCGGACGGGGCGCTGGCGGTGGGTCGTGCCCGGCTCCTGGACGCATTCGCGCTCAACGCCCGCAAGCTGGCGCCGCTGGATGCCGCCAACGCCCAGGTCGCCTGGGACTGCTGGTTCGAGGGGGCCGAGGCCGGGCGGGGCAAGCAGGTCGAGGAATGCCGGCAGGCCTTCGAGGACGCCATGGACCGCGTCGACGCCGCGCTCGCCGGCGACGAGGAGCAGGCCTTCATCGTGTTCTTCGCCTGGGACGATGCCACGATCACCCCGGTCGGGCTGACCGTGCTCCAGCAGGTGGCCGAGGCCTATGCGTCCGGCGCGTCGCCCAGGATCGTGCTGGCCGGCTATGCCGACCGGTCCGGTACCGAACCCTATAACTTGAAGCTGTCGGAGCGCCGCGCGAGGAACGCGGCGGCCGAACTGATCAGGCTCGGCGTCCCGAACGAGGCGATGGACGTCACCTGGTATGGCGAGGCGAACCCGCGGGTGCCGACACCCGACGGCGTGCGCGAGCCGCAGAACCGGCGGGTGGAACTCACCTTCCCGGAATGAACCGTCGAGGTCGATACGTGCGATAAGAACCAGGGGAGGATGCCACGGCATCCTCCCCATTTTCTTGCCCAGCACACCCGATCAGACGCAGACCCGGCGGTGGCTGGTGGCCCAGTTCTTCTCGTGCACCAGCGCATCGTTCTCGTAGGCCTGCACCTTCGCACGCAGGTGGAAGTGGGTGGCATCCGCCCACATCTCGGCCTGCGACTCGGTCCGCACCCGCCAGTCGCCGCGCTCCAGCGTTTCCGTCCAGTGCGTGCGCATCCGCGCCGAGAGCGGATCGTCCGGATGGATCTCGTACCACTCGCGGGCCGTACTGCCGGCGACGAGTCCATGCTCGACGATCTCGAACGCGCCGAAATCGTCGATGATCTCCAGCCGCTGCACGCCGCTGCCGGCATCGATCGACGTCGTCCGCCGGTTGGAGGACGGCCGGCGCACCGCCTCTTGCAGCTTCGGTGCCGCCTCGGCTTCGGCAAACGCGGGCGGCGCGTCCTCGGCCGGGGCATGACGCACGGGCAGGAACAGCCGCGTCTTCTCCATGTGGATCGTGACCGTCGCCTTGTCCGGCGAGGGCCAGATCAGCGGCCAGTAGGCTGTCGAGACCGCCAGGCGGACATGGTGGCCCTTCGGAAAGCAGTAGCCCACCTCGTCCAGCTCGATCCGCGCCCGGTAGAGCCGGCCTGGAACCAGGGGCTCCGGCCGTTCGTGGCTGGCATGGTGGCAGAGGTTGAACACGCCATAGCTGGCCCGCGCGGAGGCCCCGTCCGGCCCGACATCGCAAAGCCGCACCGCGAAGTTCGCCTGTGGCCGGTCGACCGTGAACGCCACCTCCAGCACCGGCCCGCCCAGGATCACCAGGTCCTCCGCCAGCACCGGACCGTCGAACAGCAGCGAGCCCCCATCCTCGATCCGCTGGTCACCCGGCAGTTCCGGTCCCAGCCAGATCGGGCAGTACTCGCCGGCCGCCTGGCCCACCGTCTGCGGCGAGCAGATCAAGGCCGTTCCGGTGCCGACCGCATCCCGGGTCAGCCGATGCGGTGCGAGGTGCCAGGCTTCCAGGTGGATGTTGGGCGACGGCCAGACGGGTTCCGCTACCCAGCGGCCGGGCCGATGCTCGTACATGGTGGCTGGCGGGACGCCGTCCATGATGTAGGCGCGCATGGCCGGCTGTCGGTCCGCGCCCTCCGCCTGATCCGCCAGATGGCGGCCGAAGAAGCGCACCACTTCCTGCAGGAAGCCAATCTGCGGCCCCGGCACGGCGAAGTGCGGGTATTTGTGCACCCACGGGCCGATGATCGCTTCCCGCGGGCCGCTCAGCCGCTCCAGCATGCGCGGCACCGGGTCGTGATAACTGTCCGCCCAGCCGCCCACGAGCATGACCGCCGCCTTGATCCGGCCATAGTCCTCGCAGATCGAGCCGTGCTTCCAGAACTCGTCGCGGGTCAGGTGGTCCATCCAGATGCCGGCCAGATGCGGCTCGGCCTGCAGCCGTTCCATCCACTGCGCCCGCCAGCCATCGCCCACGATCGCAGGATCCGCCGGCCGGGAGCTGTAGGCCAGCATGGTCGACGACCAGCCGAGCTGCTCGCAAAGGAGGCAGCCGCCCTTGTAGTGGATGTCGTCGGCATAGCGGTCGTCGGTCGAGCAGAGCGAGACCACCGCATCCAGCCCTTCCGGTTGGCGCCAGGCCACCTGCAGCCCGTTGAACCCGCCCCAGGAGATCCCGATCATCCCGACCCGGCCGGTGCTCCAGGGCTGCCGGCGGATCCAGGCGATCACCTCCATCGCATCGTCCTGCTCTTGCGGCAGGTACTCGCCCTCCATGATCCCGTCGCTGTCGCCATTGCCGCGCATGTCGACTCGCAGGCAGGCAAAGCCGTGGCCGGCCAGGTAGGGGTGGGTGAGGGTGTCCCGGTGCACCGTCCCGTCGCGCTTGCGATAGGGCAGGTATTCCAGGATCGCGGGCACCGGCTTGTGTTCCGCGTCCTTCGGCAGCCAGACCCGTGCCGCCAGCCTCGTCCCGTCGCTCATCGGGATGAAGATGTTCGGCCATTCCTCGATCTCGCGCGGGAACCGGTCGACCGTGCGCATGAACCTTCTCCCCCAGCAGCAGGCTGCCGGCGTTCTGGGTCATGGCAAGGTCGAGGACAACCGCCCATCGACCCACTTTGGATCCCGCAGCACCGGTTCCCGCGCGCCAGGCCTCACTTCGAGGAGACGAGCGGCTTCTCCATGTTCCCGCTGTTCAGCTTGTCGGCGATGTCGAAGCCTGAAGGGCTCGAGCAGGGTCCGCGCGTGCCGGGCTGGTAAGGAATGCCCCTGAACGCGTACTCGGCCGCGAACCCCACGGCATCCGAGAAGCTGCAGTTGCTGGCATGCCCGTTCAGCCGGACGAAATGGCCGATCTCGTGGCTGATCACATGGATGTAGAGGGCATCCCGGTCCAACGGATCAGTCCCCGCGGCCTCGTCGATGCTGTCGGTGCACAAGGCCACGCGCTGCTGATGAAGAATGGGGACCGTCCGTCCCCAGAGCCGCTCGCACTTGTTCTTCTGGTTGATGCACTCGAACTTGAGGTCCTTGTGCAGCTTGTCCTCGAAATTCTTCCGGCTGTTGCCGGGCCAGTCCATGAGGACGTTCGACTGGCTCATGGTGGCGTCGATGGCCGGCAGGTTGTCCTGCAGCCAGGCCACCGCGGAGCTGATCCGCTGCGACGCCGCATCCGAGCAGTTCTCGACGTCGATGTTCGAAAGAAGGTAGAGGCCGCTGGAACCGGGCTTGTCGGACCCGGATCCGCCGGGCAGCGTCTGGTTTCCGGCATCGATGCAGCCGGTGCCCCAGCACTGCTCGCCGGTCTCGGTGTTCGTCATCCCGGCTCTGGCCGCTGTGGCGCCCGCCAGTAAACCGGCAAACACGGCCGATATCATGATCGCCGCATACGAAGGTGGCGCAAGATGGTTCTTGGGCATGTCATGACCAGCCTTTTGGGTTGACCAAGATGTCGTGCATCGCGGCCACGGCCTCGTCTTTCCAAAGCCGCCGCATTGCACCGTCACCATTGAACCATGACATGCAGTGTTGCTGATGTGACCGACGTCATACGTCGTGCCTGGGCATGGACGGTCAGTCCGGGCGCCCGATGCCCCGCGCGATCTCGTCCTTGCGGCGCGCCACGAACGCGTCCAGCGCCTCGCGGATCGCCTTGTCCAGCGGCGGCGGCTCGAAGGCGTCGAGGCGCTCCTGCCAGATCCGCGTCGCCCGCGCCGCCGCGTCGGGCGCGCCCGCGGCACTCCATTGCTGGAAGTTCCGCCAGTCCGAAAGGATCGGCAGGTAGAAGGCGCGCTGGTAGCGCTCCATCGTCATTTCCGTGCCGAAGAAATGCCCGCCGGCCGGCGTCTGCAGGATGGCGGCCAGCGCCAGGTCGACATCCTCCTCCTCCTGGCCGCCCACGATCTCGGCGATGCCCTGCAGGAGTTCGCAGTCCAGCACGACCTTCTCGAACGAGGCGACCAGCCCGCCCTCCATCCAGCCGGCCGCATGGTACACCATGTTGGCGCCGCCCATGACCGCACCGAACAGCGAGAACAGTGATTCGTAGGCCGCCTGCGCATCGAGCGCCACCGAGGCCGAGGCATTTGAGGCGCGGTAGGGCAGCCGGACATGGCGGGCGAGCTGGCCTGCGATCAGGGTGGCCTTCACGTTCTCCGGCGTGCCGAATGCGGGGGCGCCGCTCTTCAGGTCGACGTTGGAAGTGAACGCGCCATAGGCGACCGGCGAGCCCGGGCGGACCAGCTGGACCAGCGCGATTCCGGCCAGGGCCTCGGCATGCTGCTGGATCATGGCCGCGGTCAGGCTGACCGGCGCCATCGCACCCATCAGCGTGAACGGCGTCACCACCACCGGATGGCCCAGCTCCGCCATCGCCATCAGCCCGTCGCACATCGGCCCGTCATAGCGCCTGGGGCTGTTCGCGTTGATCACGGTGCTGCAGCCGGGTGCCGCCATCGCCTCGTCCAGCGAGAGCCCGCGGGCGATGGCGGCCATCTCGGCCGAGTCGCGGGCGCGGTCACGGCCGATGGCCGAGCAGCCCCAGGGCTTGTCGCTCTCGGTGATGTTGGCGAGGCAGGCATCAAGGTGCCGGCTCTCCGCCGGCAGGTCGGTCGGCGGGACCGGCTGGTTGCCCAGGTAGTTCACGATCGGGAAGGATTGCGCCAGCCGAACCAGCCGACGGTAATCCTCGATGTTGCCGGGCCGCCGCCCGCCGATCCTGTCCTCGACGGTGGGAGGCCCCGACACCATGCCGAACGCTACCGCGTTCTCGCCGATGAGCAGCGAGCGATCGGGTGTGCGGCCGTGAACGACGTAGCTGGCGGGTGCTGTCGGCAGCGCCGCCGCGATGACCTCGCGCGGGATCCGAACGACCGTGGAGGCCTCGTCGACGAACGCGCCGGCCAGCCGCCAGCGGTCCCGTGCCGCCGCGCCCAGGAACTCGATGCCGGCATCCTCCAGGAGCCGCAGCGCCGCCTCGTGCACGGCCAGGACCCGTGCCGCCGGCCATGGCTCGATCGGGGGCAGGGCCCGGCGCAGCTGCGAGGTCGTGCCCGCCACCACATGGCCGGCCCGCATTTCCTTGCTGCGGCCGCGCCGGCCTCTGGCGATCCCTGGCGGCTGCATGGTCTGGCTCCGATCGGTGCTGTGCGTGCGGCGGGGCGTCAGCCTAGCGGAGCGCCGCCCGCCGCGTCACCCGCCGCCTGAGCTTCGCGCGGGCTTGGTTCTGCGGGTGCATCGGCCATATAGGTTTCATGGGCCCCGCGTCGGGGGGCCGGATCCAAAAGGAATGAGCCTTGAGCCTTGGCATCTGGGAAATGCTGATCCTGCTCGTGGTGGTGGTGCTGATCTTCGGTGCCGGCAAGCTGCCCAAGGTGGCCGGCGACCTGGCGCAGGGAATCAAGGCCTTCAAGAAGAACATGAAGGACGAGGACCAGGACGAGCCGGTCGCACCCGCCCATCCGGCACCGCGCGATCCGGCCCTGCTCGCCGCCGACAAGGTTGCCGCCGACCGCGACCGCCCGGTCGTCTGAATCTCGTCCTTCCTGCCCGGTTCGGCTTGACGCAGCGTTGCTGTCACGAAACTGTCACTGAACGCGCAAGAAGCGAACGCCCGGGCCCGAGCGAAACCCGGCAGGGGGAGGAAGATCATGCGCACCTGGATGCTCGCAGGGACTGGTCTCGCGGCGATCGCCTCGGGTTTCGTCGGTTCGGCTGAAGCGGCCGGCCGGCTGACGCTCTACTGCGCCACCGACGAGGCCTGGTGCCAGCTCATGGCAACCGAGTTCGAGAAGGCGACGGGGATCGACGTCGCGATGACTCGCAAGAGCTCGGGCGAGACCTTCGCGCAGATCAAGGCTGAGAAGGACAACCCCAAGGGCGACATCTGGTGGGGCGGCACCGGCGACCCGCATCTGCAGGCCGCCGAGGAAGGGCTGACGGACGTCTACGAATCGCCGATGAACGGCGAGCTCCACGACTGGGCGCTCGCTCAGTACGAGGTGTCGGGCGGGCGTACCGTCGGCATCTATGCCGGCGCGTTGGGCTTTGGCTACAACACCGAGCTGCTCGCCCAGAAGGGCTTGGCGGCACCGGCCTGCTGGGCCGACCTGATCAAGCCGGAGTACAAGGGCGAGGTCCAGATGGCCAACCCGAACAGCTCGGGGACGGCCTACACGGCGCTGGCCACCTTCGTGCAGCTCATGGGCGAGGACAAAGGGTTCGAATACCTCAAGGCCCTGCACGCCAACATCAACCAGTACACCAAGTCCGGCTCGGCCCCGATCAAGGCGGCAGCGCAAGGCGAGACCATGGTCGGGATCGTGTTCCAGCACGACGCGGTCACGATGAAGGCGGGCGGGGCCCCCATCGCGGTGGTGAGCCCCTGCGAGGGGACCGGCTACGAGATCGGCTCGATGAGCATCATTGCCGGGGCGCGCAATGTCGAGGAGGCCGAGCAGTTCTACGACTTTGCGCTCAAGGCCGACGTCCAGACCAAGGCCCGGGAGGCGAAGTCCTACCAGGTCCCGTCGAACAAGAACGCGCCGCCGCCGCCGGAAAGCCCGAAGCTCACCGAGATCAAGCTGATCGACTACGATTTCGCGAAATATGGCAGCTCCGCCGAGCGCAGCCGGCTCCTGGGCAAGTGGGATTCCGAGGTGAGCGCCATGCCGCGCTGAGGCGTCGGTGAAGATTCGCCAGCAGGACCGCACGCTGATCGGCTGGCTGCTGGCAGGTTGGCTCGGCCTTTGCCTCGTCCCCTGGTACGCGCAGGACGATGGCCTGTTCGGGTTCGGCTGGGCCGGCGCCGACTTCCTGGCCGATCGCGACATGGCACCTGCCCTGGTGCAGGTGCTGGGCCATGGCCGCCTCTGGCTGCTGCCGCTCGCACTCTTCCTGGCCCTGCCGCTCCCCGCCCTGCTGTCGGCCAGGTACACGGTGCACCGCGCCAACCTGCTGATCACCGCTGGGGCACTCGGCCTGGCATGGATGGCCATCCAGGGCCTGGCGGTCGATCACCGCGGGCCGGCGGCCTGGCTGGCGCCGTTCGTCCCGGCGCGCTCCCGCCAGTACAGCATGGGCGCCGGTGCCGTCCTGGTGGGCCTGAGCTTTCTGTTCACGCTCACCAACGGCCTGGCGGCCAAGGGGGCGGTCAAGGGTGACCGCTTCGTCGCGGGCTCGATCGGTCTGGTGGTCGGCGTCGTCGCCCTGTTCGTGTTCGTCCCGGTGGGCCTGGTGCTGCTGGGCGCGGTGCGGGACCCTGACGGCGCCTTCGCCCCGGCCCATTTCGTCGGCCAGTTCCTGGACGCCCGGATCTGGGGCCTGGCCTGCCTCTACGGGAACCTGCGCTGCGGTGTCGCCTGGAACTCGCTCCTGCTGGCGGTGCTGACCGGGCTCTCGACCGCCCTTCTGGGCCTGGCCTTCGCACTCGTCGCAACCCGCACCGCCTTTCCGTTCAAGCGCTTCCTGCGCATCCTGACGGTGCTGCCGATCATCACCCCGCCCTTTGTCATCGGCCTTGCCATCATCCTCCTGTTCGGGCGCAACGGAACCGTCACCCAGTTCGTGGCCGACCTGCTCGGCATCGAGGCCGGCCGCTGGATCTACGGCCTGCCCGGCGTCTGGTTCG
Organism: Geminicoccus sp.; assembly: GCF_036263595.1. NCBI lineage: Bacteria > Pseudomonadati > Pseudomonadota > Alphaproteobacteria > Geminicoccales > Geminicoccaceae > Geminicoccus > Geminicoccus sp. Next base: position 24,882 of record NZ_DATAGQ010000144.1, read on the forward strand.
CCCAGACCCTGGCGTTCACGCCCATCGCCTTCCTCGTGCTGATCGGCGTGGTCGAGGGCGTCAGCCCGTCCATGGAGGAGGCGGCCCAGACCCTGCGCGCCGACGGCTGGACGACCTTCAAGACCGTCTCCCTGCCGCTCATGCGCCCGGGCATCGCCAACGCCTTTCTTTTGGGCTTCATCGAGAGCCTGGCCGATTTCGGCAACCCGCTGGTGCTCAGCGGCAATTTCGACCTTCTCTCGACCGAGATCTACTTCGCCATGGTGGGCGCGCAGCACGACCCTGGCCGCGCCGCGATGATGGCCGTGGTGCTGCTGGCCTTCACCCTCGTGGCGTTCTGGGCCCAGCAGCGCTGGCTGGGGCGGCGCAACTACACGACCGTCACCGGCAAGGGCGATTCCGGCCTGCCCCTCCAGCTCGTGCCCGGCTTGCGCCACGCCGTCTATGCCGTGACCATCCCCTGGGCGCTACTCACCGTCGTGCTCTATGCGCTGATCCTGGTGGGCGGCCTGGTCGAGGTCTGGGGCCGCGACTACACGCCCACGCTCCGCCACATGGTGGCGGCGTTCGGCGTGACGCGCGGCGAGTTCGGCCTGGTCTGGTCGGGCACCGCCTGGAACAGCTTCTCGACCACGCTCGCCATCGCGCTGATCGCCGCCATCCCCACCGCCGCCATCGGCCTTTTGACCGGCTGGCTGCTGGTGCGCCAGGATTTCGGGATGAAGCGCGCGTTCGAGTTCGGAACCATGCTGAGCTTCGCGATCCCCGGCACGGTGATCGGCATCGCCTATATCCTGGCCTTCAACGCCCCGCCGGTGGAGCTGACCGGTACCGGCATCATCCTGGTCATCTCCTTCGTGTTCCGGAACATGCCGGTGGGCGTGCGGGCCGGGATCGCGTCCATGAGCCAGCTCGACCGGAGCCTGGACGAGGCGTCGCTCACCCTACGCGCGTCCAGCTTCACCACCATGCGCCGGATCGTGCTGCCGCTCCTGCGCCCGGCCATCCTGGCAGCCCTGGTCTACAGCTTCGTGCGGGCCATGACCGCGATCAGCGCCGTCGTCTTTCTCGTCTCCGCCCAGTACGAGATGGCCACGACCTATATCCTGGGCCGCGTCGAAAACGGCGAGTACGGCATCGCGGTCGCCTATTGCAGCGTCCTGATCCTGGCGATGCTGGCCGTCATCGGCATTTTCCAGCTGCTGGTCGGCCAGCGTCGCCTCGGCCGGCGCAGCGCCATGCCGGTCGCGGCCCCTGTGGGAGTCGTGCCTTGAACCAGGCCAGCGTGCGCTTCGAGAACGTCAGCAAGGCGTATGGGACCGTGGTTGCGGTCCGCGAGGTGAGCTTCGAGGTGGCAGCCGGCACGCTCGTCACGCTGCTAGGCCCGTCAGGATGCGGCAAGACCACGACGCTGCGCATGATCGCCGGGCTGGAGCTGGCCACCGCCGGGCGCATCTACATCGAAGGCCAGGACGTCACCACGCTTCCCGCCACCGCGCGCGACGTGGCCATGGTGTTCCAGTCCTATGCCCTCTTCCCGCACATGACGGTCCAGGAGAATGTCGGCTACGGCCTTTCCGTGTCCGGGCGGCCCAAGGCAGAGATCCGCCGCCGCGCCGACGAGGCGATGGCGACCGTGGGCCTGGCGGGCTATGGGGAGCGTCTGCCGGCGGAGCTGTCCGGCGGGCAGCAGCAGCGCGTGGCCGTGGCACGGGCGATCGTGCTGGAGCCGCAGGTCCTCCTGTTCGACGAGCCCTTGTCCAACCTCGACACCAAGCTGCGCCGCCGGGTCCGCGAGGAGCTGCGCGACCTGCAGCAGCGGCTGGGCATCACCTCGATCTACGTCACCCACGACCAGGAGGAGGCCCTGGCCGTCTCCGACCGGATCATCGTGATGAACCAGGCGGTGATCGCCCAGGCCGGCACGCCGCGCGAGCTCTACGAGGAACCCGCCTCGCGCTTCGTGGCGGATTTCATCGGCGACGCGAACCTGCTGCAGGCGGAGGTGACGGCGGTAGACGGGCAGCTGGCCCGGGTGCAGCTCGGCGCCTCGTCGCTGGCGCTGCCGTCGCGCGGGATGGGCAGGGGCCCTGCCACCCTCGCGATCCGGCCGCACGCCATCCGCGTGCACGACCGGCCAGCGGACGGCGCCAACCCGATGGAGGTCAGCCATGCCATCTATCTGGGCAGCCACGTGCAGTACGAGCTGGATGGCGCGGTCGGCCACCTATTCGCGACCGCACCCGCCGCAGAGCGGATGATCCCCAAGGGCGACAAGGCCTGGGTCACCTTCGACGAGCGCTCGGTGGCGCTGGTACCGGCCTGAAGGTGCCGCCAACCTGCCTTCAATATCGAGAGAACGACGCCGCACGTCCGCAAGTGAATTGCGAAGGCATCCAAATCTCGTAAGCTTCGTCGAACGAGGAAACACCGGGTGGATCGTATGGCTGCCGAATCACGCAACGTCGCTCACATCTCGGACGCGGCGGACGTCCGCAAGCATCGGATCGAGTTGGCCGCGGCACTGCGTCTTGCCGCCAAGTTCGGCCTCAACGAAGCCATCGACAATCACTTCAGCTTCGCGCTCGACCACGACCGTTTCCTGATCAACGGCTACGGCAAGCACTGGTCGATGATGACCGCGGGCGACGTGCTGGTGATCGACGGCGACGGCAAGATCCTGGACGGCCGTGGCGAGCTGGAGCCTACCGCTTTCTTCATCCACCGCGCTGTGCACCGCCGCTACGAGCAGGCCCGCGCCGTGCTGCACACCCACATGCCATATTCGACTGCCATCGCCTGTGCCGAGGGTGGGCGGCTCCTGCCGATCAGCCAAACCTACTGCCTGTTCCACGACCGGATCGGCTACGACGAGCATTATAACGGCATGGGCGACCATGCCCAGGAAGGCGACCGGATCGCCTCGGCCATGGGCGGGCGGCCGGTGGCGCTGCTGGCCAGCCACGGGCCGATCGTGACCGGGCCGACCATGGGGCAGGCCTTTTCCTGGCTCTACTACCTCGAGCGGGCCGCCGAGCTGCAGGTCCTGGCGGAAGGTCGCGGCCAGCCGCTCAAGCTGCTCTCGGACGATGTCGTGCAGGCGACCCGTGACAGTTGGGACAGCGCGCCACTGCATCACGACAAGCATTTCGCGGCCCTGATGGCCATGCTCGACAAGGAACAGCCGGAGTATCGCGAGTTTCATTGATTCCAATCGGCACATAATGATCCGCCGCCCTGCGGCTTTGAGGAGAATGAACCATGCGTCGTCTTGATGATTACGACACAATCCTCAGACAGGGCGGCCTTGATCGCCGCAGTTTCGGCAAGCTCGCCGCCATGCTCGGTGCCGGCGCATCGATCGGCGCCCTGATGCCGGGCATCGCCCGTGCCCAGGAGGAGCCCAAGAAGGGCGGCGACCTGTCGATCGGCATCACCGGCGGCGCCACGACCGATACGCTCAATCCGCTGCTCTCCACGGCGTCGATCCATGCGGCGACCGATTTCATGTGGGGCAACTGCCTGGTCGAGTACGGCACCGACGGCTCGGCCGTGCCGGAGCTGGCCGAGAGCTGGGAGCCGTCGGCGGACGCCAAGACCTGGCGCTTCAACATCCGCAAGGGCGTCGTCTTCCACAACGGCAAGGAGCTGGACGCCGACGACGTCGTCTATTCCTTGAACCTGCATCGCGGCGAGAACAGCACCTCGGGTGCGGCCGGCTACATGAAGCAGGTCAGCGACGTGAAGGCGGACGGCAAGAACGTCGTCGTCATCTCGCTGGAGTCGGGCAACGCCGACCTGCCCTACCTGCTGACCGACTACCACATGGTCATCATGCCGAAGGATTCGGACATCGCGTCCGGCATCGGGACTGGTGCCTACAAGATCACCGAATTCGACCCGGGCGTACGCGTCTTCGGCGTGCTCAACGAGAACTACTTCAAGGCTGGCCGCGGCAACTGCGCCAGCGTGGAGCTGGTGGGCATCTCCGATCCGGCCGCACGCACGGCCGCCCTGCAGACCGGCCAGATCACCATCATGGAACGCGTTGACCCGAAGACGGTCGAGCTGATGGGCAGGGCGCCCGGCATCGTCATCCACCGGGCGGCCGGCGGCGGCCACTACCCGATGCTGATGCGCTGCGACACCGCACCCTTCGATAACCTGGACTACCGCCTCGGCCTGAAATACGCGGCCAACCGCGAGGACATCGTCGACAAGGTCCTGCGCGGCCTGGGCAAGCCCGGCAACGACCATCCGATCCCGAGCGGGGACCCCTTCTTCGCGGCGAGCCTGGCCCAGCGGCCCTACGATCCCGAGAAGGCTAAGTTTCACATGAAGAAGGCGGGCTATGGCGGCGAGAAGATCCCGCTGTCCACCTCGGACGCCGCCTTCTCCGGTGCCGTCGACACGGCGGTTCTCTACCAGCAGCACGCGGCCGCGGCCGGCATCAACATCGACGTGATCCGCGAGCCGTCGGACGGCTACTGGGACAATGTCTGGATGAAGAAGCCGTTCTCCCTGTCCTACTGGGGCGGGCGGCCTACCGCCGACCTGATGCTGACCGTGGCCTACAAGTCCGATGCGGCCTGGAACGACACGTTCTGGCGCCGTCCGGACTTCGACAAGGTGCTCCTGGAGGCCCGCGCCGAACTGGACAAGGCGAAGCGGCAGGAGATGTACACCCAGCTGCAGACCATGATTCACGAGGACGGCGGCGCGCTCATCCCGATGTTCAACGACTTCGTCGATGCCTCGACGGACGCGGTGAAGAACTTCGAGCTGAGCCCGCAATACGGTCTGGCCGGCATGCGCGCGCCCGAGCGCGTCTGGCTCGATGCCTGATCTCGCCTGGCTGATCGGCAAGCGGCTGCTCTTCGGCGTTCTCACCCTGTTCGCGGTTTCGGTGCTGGTGTTCGCCGGCACCGAGCTGCTCCCGGGTGATCTGGCCCAGGTGATCCTGGGTCAGAGCGCCACGCCGGAGACGGTGGCCGCGATCCGGGCCAAGCTGAACCTGGGCGATCCCGCCCTGGTCCGCTACTGGCGCTGGCTCAGCGGCATCTTGACCGGCGACCTCGGCAACTCCCTGGCCTCCGGCCGACCAATCACGACCGTGCTGATGCCGCGGCTGGGCGCCACCCTGTTTCTCGCCGCCACCGCGGCAGTGATCGCCGTCCCGCTCGCCATCATCCTGGGCCTGCTGTCCGCGCTCTGGCGCGACCGGACCTTCGACAAGAGCGCATCCGCCGCGACGCTCGCTGCCATTTCGATGCCCGAGTTCTTCATCGGCTACCTGCTGGTCTACGTCTTCGCCGTCCAGCTCGGCTGGTTCCCGGCGATCTCGCGGATCTCGCCCAGCGCTGGCTTCGGCCAGAAGCTCTGGGCCATCGCCCTGCCGGCCATGACCCTGACGCTAGTGACGACCGGCCACATGATGCGCATGACGCGGGCGGCGATCGTCCAGGTCCTCTCTGCGCCTTACGTCGAGATGTCCGAGCTGAAGGGCACGCCGCGCAAGGCCATCATCTTCAGCCACGCCCTGCCCAATGCCATTGGCCCCATCGCCAACGTCGTCGTGCTCAACCTGGCCTTCCTGGTCGTGGGCGTGATCCTGGTCGAGGTGGTGTTCGTCTATCCGGGCATGGGCCAGCTCATGGTCGATGCCGTCGCCAAGCGCGACATTCCGCTGATCCAGGCCTGCGCCATCGTGTTCGCCATCACCTACGTGGTGCTCAACATGCTGGCCGACATCGTCTCGATCCTCGCCAACCCGCGCCTTCGGCATCCACGCTGATGGGCCGGCTCTTCCAGCGCATGCCCTGGATCACGCGGCTCGGCCTGATGCTGGTCGTGTTGTTCGCGCTGGCCGCCCTGTTCGGACCGTTCGTGGCACCCTATCCGGAGGCCGCCACCGTGGGTGACGTGTGGCAGCCGATCGGCACGGAAGGCTTCCTGTTCGGCACCGACACGCTCGGCCGCGACATGCTGAGCCGGCTGCTCTACGGCGCTCAGCGCTCGATCGGCCTGGCCCTGATCATCACCGTCATCTCGTTCACCGTCGGCGCCATCTGCGGTTTCCTGGCTGCGATCGCCGGCGGCTGGGTCGACCAGCTGGCCTCGCGGATCGTCGACGTGTTCATGTCGTTCCCGGCCCTGATCCTGGCGCTGCTGGTGCTCTCGGTCATGGGCAGCTCCCTGCCGGTCCTGGTGCTCACGCTGGCCTTCATCGACGGCACCCGCGTGTTCCGCCTGGCGCGCGCGGTGGCGGTCGACCTGAACGTGCTGGAGTTCGTGGAAGCGGCGCGCCTGCGCGGCGAGGGCCAGTGGTGGATCGCCCGCAAGGAGATTCTGCCCAACGCCCTGCCGATGCTGCTGGCCGAGTTCGGCGTCCGCTTCTGCTTCTCCTTCCTGCTGATCAGCGCTCTGTCCTTCCTGGGGCTCGGCATCCAGCCGCCGGCCGCCGACTGGGGCGGGATGGTCAAGGACAACGCCCAGGCGCTCGCCTTCGGCCTGCCAGCACCCTTGCTGCCGGCCGGCTGTATCGCGCTTCTCACGATTTCCGTGAATCTCGTGGTCGACTTCATGCTCGACCAGGCCGCTCGCCGCTCACGACGGGGCTGACCTCCATGCTGCTCGAGATCAAGGACCTGCGCATCGACGGCTCGGACCTGGACGGCAAGACCGTCGAGATCGTCAAGGGCGTGTCGCTCTCCGTCGACCGGGGCCAGGTGCTGGGCCTGATCGGCGAATCCGGTGCTGGCAAGTCCACGATCGGCCTGGCCGCCCTTGGCTATGTCCGCCCCGGCTGCCGCTTTACGGGCGGCAGCGTCAGGCTGGACGGCCAGGACGTCGTCAACGCCCCGCTCGACCTCCTCCTGCAGATCCGCGGCCGCAAGGTCGCCTATGTCGCCCAGAGTGCCGCCGCCTCGTTCAACCCGGCCCACCGCCTGATCGACCAGATCTGCGAGGTTCACCAGCGCCACGGCCTGGGGCCCCGCGCCGATGCCGAAAAGCGCACGGTCGAGCTGTTCCGCAAGCTGGGCCTGCCCGCTCCGGAAAATTTCGGCCAGCGCTACCCTCATCAGGTGTCGGGCGGCCAGCTGCAGCGGGCCATGACGGTGATGGCCCTGATCGCCAAGCCCGACCTCGTCGTGTTCGACGAGCCCACCACCGCGCTCGACGTCACGACGCAGATCGAGGTGCTGGCAGCGATGCGCGCGGCCATCCGCGAAGAGGGTGCTGCCGCGCTCTACGTGACCCACGATCTGGCCGTGGTGGCCCAGGTCGCCGACAAGATTCTGGTGCTGCGCCACGGCAATGCGGTGGAGCTCGGCGACACCCGTCAGGTGCTGGAAGCCCCTCGCGAGGAGTACACCAGGGCCCTGGTCAGCGTCCGCAAGTCCGAGAGCAACGAGCGCGGCGCCCATGCCAAGGCACCGGTGCTGGAGGTCCAGTCGATCGACGCGGCCTACGGCCAGCAGAAGGTGCTGTTCGACGTCTCGCTGCTCGTCGAGCACGCCGCGACGGTCGCCGTGGTGGGCGAGAGCGGCAGCGGCAAGAGCACGCTCGCCCGCGTCATCACCGGCCTCCTGCCGCCCAGCAAGGGCCGCATCCGCTTCCAGGGCGAGGACCTGTCGCCGGCCCTTGCCGGCCGCACGAAGGAGCATCGCCGCCGCCTGCAGCTCATCTACCAGATGCCGGACGTCGCGGTGAACCCGCGCCACACGGTCCTCGAGATCATCGGCCGCCCGCTCACCTTCTATGCCGGCCTGCGCGGTGCCGATGTCCGTCGCAAGGTCGAGGAGCTGCTCGCCCGCATCGAGCTGCCCGCCCATTTCGCCGACCGCTTCCCGGGCGAACTTTCCGGCGGCCAGAAGCAGCGCGTCTGCATCGCCCGGGCGCTAGCCGCCGAGCCCGAGCTGATCATCTGCGACGAGGTCACCTCCGCGCTGGACCCGCTGGTCGCCGACGAGATCCTGAAGCTGCTCCTCAAGCTCCAGGACGAACAGGGCGTCTCCTACCTCTTCATCACCCACGATCTCGCCACCGTGAAGGCCATCGCGCACGAGGTGGTCGTCATGCAGCGGGGCAGGGTGGTCGACAGCGGCAGGAAGGAGGAGGTCATGGCCCCTCCCTTCCACGATTATACCGGCAAGCTGCTGCGCTCCGTGCCGGAGATGCGCACGGACTGGCTGGACGAGGTGCTGGCGGGGCGCGTGTAGGGGCGACGACCTGATCATCGGGCCCCTGGCAGCAGGAGCATCTGGGGAGGGAGAGCCATGCAAGAAACGGAACAGTACCCATCGCGGCCGGTCGGGATCCTGCCCAACAGCCGGTTTCCACTGCTTGTCCATCGCGCTGCCATCCCCGGCGGGGGAGCCGACGCCGTGAAGGCCCGGTTTCGCGAGAACGGTTGGCTCAACAACTGGATCTACCCCGGCATCTACACCTACCCGCATTTCCACTCGACGACCCATGAATGCCTGGGTTGTGCCGTCGGTCGGATGGAGGTCGAGCTGTTCGGCCGTGGCGGGACCCGGGTCCGCATCGAGGCAGGGGACGTGATCGTCATGCCCGCCGGCGTCTCGCACCAGATGGTGGGGTCCAGTCCCGACATCATGATGGTCGGGGGATATCCCGACGGTCGTGACTGGGACAACATGCAGGAAGAAAAGATCACCGAAGACGAGCGTCGCGCAGCGGCGAAGCGGATCATGATGCTGCCGATCCCGGCGCGCGACCCGGTGACTGGCCTGGCCATGCGGGAATGGATCGAAGCTCCGTCGTCAGTCGACGCCGACCTGAACGACTACCGCGATGCGCTGGATACGAGGTGAGCGATGGCTTGCGCCGTCGATCGGCCCGACTGCCCAGAATCGCTCCTCTCCGTCGTCCAAGCGCTCGCCGGGAATGACCTACGCCAATTCGAGGTCCATCTCGGCCGCTGCGACCAGGCAGATGCCGTGCTTGTTCTGGCTGGTCCGGTCCTTCTCGTCGTCGAACTCGATCTCCATCATCAAACGCCATGACGAAGATTTGCGTCCGGATGACGACCGCATCCCCCGTTGACCGCCCCCGCGAATCATTGTGTCGTCCACGCACCTGTGGAAGCGGACCTGCGCTCGCTGCCGGCCGCCTGTGTGGAGCACATGCATGATCGATCGTAGGACCCTGGTCGGTACCGGCCTTGCCGCGCCTTTCGCGCTGGCCGGCCTCAAGTCCGCCCGCGCCCAGGACGCCGAACCGCTTCAGATCGCCTTCATGTATGTCGGCCCCGTCGGCGACCTCGGGTGGTCCTACCAGCACGACCAGGGCAGGCTCGCCGTCGAGAAGCATTTCGGCGACAAGGTGAAGACGTCCTATGTCGAGAGCGTGCCGGAAGGGGCGGACGCCGAGCGCGTGCTCCGGCAGATGGCCCAGAGCGGCAACAAGCTGATCTTCGCCACTTCCTTCGGCTTCATGCAGGCGGTGATCAACGTCGCCAAGCAGTTCCCCGACACGATCTTCGAGCACGCCACCGGCTTCAAGATGGCGAAGAATGTCGGCATCTATAACGCCCGCTTCTACGAGGGCCGCTACGTGTCCGGCCACCTGGCCGGCCGGATGAGCGAGAAGAAGACGATCGGCTATATCGGGTCCTTCCCGATCCCTGAATGCATCATGGGCATCAACGCCTACACGCTGGGCGCCCAGCGCCTGATCCCCGACGTCAAGACCAAGGTGGTCTGGGTCAACAGCTGGTACGACCCGGGCAAGGAGACCGAGGCGGCCAACGCGCTGATGGACCAGGGCTGCGATTTCATCGTCCAGCACACCGACAGCCCAGCCCCCGTCCAGGCGGCCGAGAAGCGCGGCGTGTGGTGCGTCGGCCAGGCGTCGGACATGGGCAGGTTCGGCCCCGAGCGCTGCCTCACCTCCGTCGTCGACGACTGGGCCTCCTACTACATCAAGACCGCCCAGCGCGTGCTCGACGGCTCCTGGAAGCCCGAGGACTACTGGGGCGGCATGGCCGAGAACTCGGTCGTGATGACACCATGGAAGCCGGCCGTCCCCGCCATGGTCCAGGCCGAGCTCGACACGCTGGTGGGCGAGATCAAGGCCAAGAAGCTCCACCCCTTCCAGGGCGAGGTGAAGAAGCAGGACGGCACCGTCGTCGTTCCGGCCGGCTCCGTCATCAGCGACGCCGACCTCCTGCAGATGAACTACTACGTGGCCGGCGTGGACAGCGCGATCCCCGGCTGAGCCATCCTGTCGGGAACGCCGGCGGGCGCGGCACCGCGTGGGTTAAGGGTGCCGCTCCCCGCGTGCCGGGCGGCTTTCCCACCAGATATGCGTCAGCACCGCCGCGAGCACGACCGTCCCGCCCAGGATCGTCGTCGCGCGCGGCGTTTCGCCGAAGGCGAGCCAGACCCAGACCGGTGCCAGCGGCGCATCGAGCGCCCCGATGAGCGCCGTCTGGACCGCCGGTATCATCCGCGCCCCGATCGTGAAGAAGATCAGGCCCAGCCCCATGTTCGTGATGCCGAACAGGGCGAGGTAGCCCAGGTCCAGGAGGCCCACGGAAGCGGGCGAGGCGAGCGGCAGGCTGACGAGTGCCGTCAGTGCGGCCGACAGGCAGGCGGCTGGTACCATCGGGATCGTGCCTGGTGCCGAGCGTGCCAGCACGATCATGGCGGCCATGCCGAGCGTCATCACGACCGCCAGCCCGTCCCCGGCCAGACTGCCTTCGCCGATGCCACCGCCGACCGTCAGCGCCACCCCCGCCAGCGCCACCATGCTGGCCAGCAGGGTTGCGCGCGACGCCCGCTCCCGCATCACGACCCAGGCAAGCCCAGCCGCCATGAACGGCACCACCGCATAGATGATCGCGACATGGGCCACCGTCGTGAGCCTGAGCGAGCCCAGAAAGGCGATCATGCCGCCCGAGGACAGCAGGGTGAACAGGACACCGCATCGGCCCATGCCGGTGAACGTCGCCAGGACATGGCCCCGGTCCCTGGCCACCACGAAGGCAAGCCCGGTCAGCGCGCCGAACACGCCACGCCAGAACAGCATGGTCCAGGCGTCCTGCGGGATGAGCCGGGTGAAGAAGCCGGCGGTGCTCCAGGCGATGGCCGACAGCGTGACCAGGAGCAGGCCCACCCGTGCCTCATGACCCAGCCCGCGGCGGGGAAAAGAAGAAGAACTGCTGGTCATCATCTGGTCCCTGCTGCCATAGGGTCGACGCTACACGCTCGCTGCTGACAACCTCTTGTCAGTAGGATCGGTGGCGATCACGACGCGAGCGATGCCATTCATGCGCCGGACGACCCGCCTTCTCGAGATCATCCAACTGCTGCGCGGGGCCAGGCGTCCGCTGACCGCGGCCGAGCTGGCCGCCCGCCAGGAAGTGACGGTCCGCACGATCTATCGCGACATCGCCTCGCTGCAGGCCACGGTCCCGATCCAGGGGGAGGCCGGCATCGGCTATGTCATGCGGCGGGGCTACGACCTGCCGCCGCTCATGCTGACGGTGGAGGAGGTGGAAGCGGTGGTGGTCGGCCTGAGCCTCCTTGCGCACGGGCGACCAGGGCCTCAAGGACGCAGCCTCCGTCGTGCAGGCCAAGCTCGCCGCCATCCTGCCCGACCATGCCCGCCGCCCGATCGACCGGCCGAGCCTCTACGCCTCCGACTGGGGCGTTGCCGAGCCTGCAACCCTGGACTTGGCCATGGTTCGCCGGGCCATCCGCGACGAGCGCAAGCTCGCGATTGCCTATGTCGACGAAGCTGGGCGCGAGACCAGCCGCATGATCTGTCCGATCGCAATGATCTACTATGTCGAGGTCATCAACCTGGTCGCCTGGTGCGAGCTGCGCCAGGCCATCCGCCACTTCCGCGCCGACCGGATCGTGCAGGCGGTCGTGACCAATGGCTCGTTCAAGGCTGAAGGAGAGCGGCTGCGGGCTGCCTGGGCAAGCGTGATGACTGCGCGCAGGAACCATCCGGCCTCGCCAGGCTGACCGATCGTTGGAATGCAGACCCGCAGCAACCCATGGTGGCAGCTACCTTGCTCGCGTCTGCTGCAGATAGGTCCGCACCGCCGGGTCATTGCCAGCCCAATCGTCCGAGCGAGCGCATGATCGGCCGCGGCGTCCGGTCGGGCAGGCCGGCTGCCTTCGCCTCGGCGAAATTCTCCCGCTTGGGCGACATCGGCCTCGGTCTCGAAGAATATCAGCATATGGCGCATGAGCTTTCCCGCGCAGATCGGGCCGACCGACATGGTTCGCCTCGACCCCATGGGGTCTAGGTCGCCGTCGCTCTGCTCCATCCTCTTCTCTGTCTTTCCATGACCATGGCGAGCTGGGCCAGCGCATCGCCTGCTAGGTCGACATTCCCAATCATGCTAATCTGGCGCGATCACGACCTGCGTCGGAATGATTCGATGGCATTGGCAGCTCAACATGCAGATTGCATGAACGAACCCAAGGAGATCAGCAGATTCAACGGGTTGGCCTCTGTGTCAAACGACCCGGAAGCACATGCCCGGCCAGGAACCGCTCAGCCCTTCACCGCGCCGGCCGCCAGCGACTGGCCGATCCGCCGGTACAGGAGCAGGCCCAGCACCATGGGCGGCAGGACGCTGAGGACCATGACGGCCGCCGCCGTTCCCCAGCGCACGCCGCCGCCGGACGCTGCAAAGAAGAACGAGGCGCCGACCGTGGTGGTGACGGCATTGCGCGTCGTCAGCATCAGCGCGAACAGGAACTCGTTCCATGCATAGACGAAGCCCAGCACCATGGTGGTGGCCAGGGCAGGCGTGGCCAGCGGCAGGACGATCCGCCAGAGCAGGCCGAAGGTGGAGGCGCCATCGACCCTGGCGGCCTCGTCCAGTTCCGCCGGCAGGTCGCGCAGGCTGGCCGCCAGCAGGACCAGGACCAGCGGCAGGTTCACGATGCACAGGATCAGCGCCAGGCCCAGCTCCGTGTCGAGCAGGCCCACCCGCGCATAGACCAGGTAGAGCGGGATTGCGAAAACGATCAGCGGGATGGCCCGCAGGTTGGCGACCAGCGGCAGGAGCCATTTCTGCCCGGTCTCGAACCGCACCATGGCGTAGGCAGCCGGGAAGGCCAGCAGGAGCGACAGGCCGGCTCCCAGGATCGAGGAGGCGAAGCTGTTCCAGAGGTAGTGGAGGATGTCGAAACGGTCGGCGATCGCGAAGATGCCCTGGTAGTTCGCGAGCGTCGGCGCCTCGATCCACCAGGACGGGTTGCCGGCAATCTCGGCCTCGGATTTGAACGAGGTGATCAGCGTGGAGATCACGGGGAAGTTCATCGCGAGCACGGCGATCGCGAACACAATCCAGCGGAGCGCCGTCATGCGCTGGCTCCCGCGCGCCGCTGGCTCAACCGGTGCACCACCGACAGGACCAGCCAGGACGCCGCCAGGAGCAGCATGGACGCCGCCACGGCACGGCCAATGTCGCCCGACTTGAAGAAGGCTTCGTACACCCAGATGCTCATGGTCGCGGTCGACCCGCCGGCACCTGCACCCGTCAGTGTATATACATTATCGAACACCCGGAAGCTGTCGATGAACCTGATGAAGAAGGTGGCCCCGATGGCCGGCCCCATGAGCGGCAGGTCGATCGATACCAGCCGCCGCCAGGTCCCGGCCCCGTCGATCGCCGCCGCTTCGCGCACGTCGGCTGGGATGGAAACGTAGGCGGAGTACAGGATCAGCAGCGCGAACGGCGTCCATTGCAGGACCTCGACCACGACCAGCGTCTTGAAGGCATTGTCGGGGCCGAGGAAGGAGGGGCTGTCGCCCACATAGGTGAACATGAACCAGGGCACCACGCCGACGAACTCGTGGAGGACGAGGCGGTACATCAGCCCGACCAGGGCAGGCGCGACCATCATGGGCAGCATCAGGAACGCCATCAGCCAGGGCCGCCTGGCCAGGAGCGGCTCCAGGAAGATCGCCAGGAACAGGCCGATCAGCACCTGGGCGGTGGCACAGAGCAGGCCGAAGCGGAGCGAGAACCATGCAGCGCGCCAGAAGCTCTCGGAGCTGAGCGCGCTGGCATAGTTCGCGAGCCCCACGAACTCCGGCGACAGGATCGTGGCGAACTCCACGGCCGACACCGAGTAGATCAGGTCGACCACCAGCGGCAGGCCCAGCATCGCCAGGAGGAAGATCGTGAGCGGCGCGACGAGGATTCGCCCGTCGCGCGCGAGTGCGCACTGCAAAACCGGAGAACTCCTCCTGAACCGGTGAGGCCTCTATTTCTTCAGCAGCCCGGCCATGCCTTCGGCCGTGGCTGCCAGGGCCTCGTCCAGGCTCTTCTGCCCGGCCCAATAGCCGGTGAATTGCTCGGCCTGCAGCTCATAGACGGACAGCGCCTTCGCCGAGGCACCACCATTCATCACGAAGCCATACTGGCCGGCATAGTCGCCAAGCTGCGCCAGGTCCGGCCGCTGCTCAGCGATCGGCTGGAGCGCCTGCGCCGTGAGGGCCGGCGCTCCGCCAGCCTTGGCATAGACCTGCATCGCCTCGGCCGTGGCCAGCCAGTTCAGGAACTTGACGGCCCCCTCCTTGTTCTGCGCCGCCTTGTTCAGGCCCAGTCCAAGCCCGTGGATGTGGGTGAACCGCCCGGCCTCGCCCGCCGGCGGTGCCACCGTCCCGATCTTGCCGGCCACGGTCGGTGCCTTGGCCGGGTCGTTCAGGTCCGGGAAGGCCGCGTTCCACTGCAGCATGGTCGCAACCTGGCCAGAACCGAACGCGGCATTGGCCTCGGCGAACTCGTAGGTCAGGCTGTCCTTGGGCGTGGTGCCCTCGTCGTAGAGGTTCTTGTAGAGCTCCAGCCCTTCGCGGAACGCTGCGCTGTCGACGGTGATGTTGCCTTCCTCGTCCATCCAGTCGCCGCCATTCGAGCGAACGGTGGAATGCCAGACCATGATGTTGAACAGAAGGTTCTTCATCTGCAGCACCGTCCCGTACCGGGTCGGGCTGTCCGGGTTCACCGACTTGGTGAAGAACAGCGTCGTCGCCTGATAGTCGTTCCAGGTCCACTGGTCCGGCCGCACCGGCGTCATCGCCTGGCCCAGCTTCTCGGCGGAGATCTCCTTGTAGCGCTCCTGCCAGGCAGGGTCGGAGAGGAGCTGGTCAATCAGGTCCTTGCGGAAATACATGAAGTGAAGCGAGAGGTCGGTCGGCACGCCGTACTGCGCGCCGTCGAACTGCATGGTCGTCAGCACCTTCTCGCCGAACACCTGGGGTGCCGTGTCCGGCAGCATGACCGGCTCCATGAACGGCGCGTAGCGGCCGATCGCGTAGGTCGCGAGCAGGTTCAGGTCGAACTCGCCGCTGCCGGCTGCCAGGTCCGTCTGCAGCTTGTCCCAAAAGCCGTCGCGGTTGAAGAAGATCAGCTCGACCTTGTCGGCCTCGGCGACATCGCCCTTGGCGTTGTAGGCATTGGCCGCCTCGCGCAGCGCGCTCTCTTCCGGGCCGCCAGGCCAGCCGAGGACCGTCACCTCGGCTTGTGCTGCCGAGGAAAGGGCACAGGCCGCGAGCAGGGCGGACGCAAGCCGGGCGATGGTCATAGAGACTGTTCCTCTCGGGTGGCTGCAGCTTCGCGAAGGGCGAGATCGGCGATGCCGAGGATGCCGGCACGGTTGCTAAGGGCCGCCGGCACCAGGTCCGGCCGTTCCACCTCCGGCACGTCGGCCAAGCGGGAACGCAGCTGATGGAGGTAACCTTCCGCAAGCCCGACACCGCCGCCGACGACGATCCGCACGGGGTCGTAGACATATTGGAGGTTGCGGAAGAGGAGCGCGCCGGCGTCAACCGCCTGCGCCAGCACGCTCACCGCCCAGTCTTCGCCCGCATGGGCGGCCGCGAACACTCTGGCCGCGTCGGTGTCGTGGCCCGACTCGGCAGCGAGCTTGGCGATGCCCCTGCCAGAGGCGACATCCTCGACCCGCAGCTCATGCTCGATGCGCATCTGGCCGATGCTTCCCGCGATCCCGCCACGGCCGAGCAGCAGGCGCCCGCCGAGGATCACCCCGCCGCCGATGCCCGTGGACACCGTGACAAACACGAGGTCGTCGATACCTTTGCCGGCACCGGCCACATGCTCGCCCCAGGCTGCCGCCTGCGCATCGTTGCAGGCCGTGACCGGTACATGCAGGCGGCGGGTCAGTTCGGTCTCGAGCATGAAGCCTTGCGGTACCGGCAGCGTGTCCGGGTTGAGCGCGTACCAGTGCCCGCGCCGGACGATGCCGGTGACGGCCATCCCCACCAGGGCAAAGCGCCCCTCCCAGCTCTCGCCGATCTCCCCGATTACGGAGAGCCAGGCATCGGCGCCGCCAGCGCGTGGCGTCGGCACCTGCCGCTCGTCGACAACCTGACCCTCCTGCACGAGGCAGGCCAGGATCTTGCTGCCACCCAGGTCCACAGCGAGGACCGTGGTCATGGGGAGGCTCCGGCGACCGCGGCCTTGAACCAGCCGGTGACATGCTCAGTGCGGGTGATGGCCGAGCCTACCACCACGCAGAAGGCACCGGCCTTGATCGCATCGGTCGCGGCGGCCGGGGTATGGTAGCGGCCTTCCGCCACCACCGGCACGTCCAGCGTGCGGGCAGCGTCACGGACGAAAGCCAGGTCCGGCTCGACCGGGACCGGCCCGCCGGTGTAGCCGCTCAAGGTGGTGCCGACGATGTCGGCGCCGGCCTTGGCGGCAGCGGTCGCATCGGCCAGGTCCGAGCAGTCGGCCATGGCGAGCCGGCCCAGCCGCTTCGTCTCGTCCAACAGGTCCGGAACGGCGACCGGCCTCGGCCGGGCCGTCGCATCGAACGCGATCACGTCGGCCCCGGCTTCTGCCAGCGCGGCGACATCCTCGATCAAGGGCGTGATGCGGACCGGGCTGTCGGGCAGGTCGCGCTTGATCAGCCCGATGATCGGCAGCTCGCAGGCACGGCGTACGGCCGCGACATTGGCGGCCCCCTCGATCCGCAGGCCCGCAGCCCCGCCGTCCCGAGCCGCCAGGGCCAAGGCCACGACGATGTCCACCCGGTCCATGGGTCCGCCGGTGACCGGCTGGCAGGAAACCACCAGTCCACCGCGCAGCCCGTCCAGAAGCCCCGCCATGATTCCCCACCGTGCAGCTATGTCCGGGCTACCCTCGGCAAGAGGAGCTTGCAATGATCATGAAGGTTTGGCCGCTACTGGACCTAGAGCTCGCGCACGAACACCGGCCGGTCCTCGCGCTTCTCACCCAGTGGATTGCGCAAGGGCTTGCCGAACAGCTCCGACTGGATCTCGAACATGTCGCCCGGCTCCGCGCGGATCCCGTCGGCGAAGCTCAGGGTCGCCGTGCCGAAATAATGCACGTGGACGTCGCCTGGGCGGCGGAAGAAGTCGTACTTGAAGTGATGGTGCTCCAGGTTGGCGAGCGTATGGGACATGGCGCTCTCGCCGGAGACGAACGGCTTCTGCCAGATCACTTCGCCGCTACGGCGGATGGCGGACGTGCCTTCGACCTTCTCCGGCAGGGCGCCGACCCGAAGCTCGGGCCCGAAGCTGGACGAGCGCAGCTTGGAGTGGGCGAGCCACAGATAATTGACACGCTCCGTGACATGGTCCGAATACTCGTTGCCCAGGGCGAAGCCCAGCCGCCAGGGCGTGCCGTCCGGGCCGATCAGGTAGAGGCCGCAGACCTCCGGTTCCTCGCCGCCGTCCTCAGCGAATCCGGGAAAATCCAGCGCGGCTTCCGGGGGCACGATCGAGCCGCCATCGCCCTTGAAGAACCACTCCGGCTGGGCGCCGATTTCGCCAGGCGCCGGCTTGCCGCCCTCAATGCCCATCTTGAACATCTTCATGCTGTCCGTGAGCTTTTCCGGCTCGGTCACGTGCATGGCGTCGCGCGTGGCGGCGCTGCCAAGGTGGGTGAGGCCGGTGCCGGTGACGAGCAGGTGGGCGGGATCGGGATGATCGAGCGGGGTGAGGAGGCGCTTGTCCTGGATGACCTCGTCATAGTCCTCGACCTGGTCGCCAAGCCGCTCCGTCACGACCTTCTCGAGCTGCTCCCCTGCGGCGACGGCAGCAAGCGCCAACCCGTAGACCGTCGTGGCGCGATCGACGACCCTGAGCCCGCTGCCTTCCACCACGGCAACGGCACGGCCACCATGCAATGTCTTGAACTGAACCAGGTTCATCTCGCATCCCCTTGTGGCGCCGCCCGGAAACTAGCGGCGGGCGGCAGCAACGTCATCTCTTCTCCGCGTTCGGCGGGAGAAGAGATGACGGGCGCGGTACCGTCGAGCGTGCCGGATGCTCGCCGAAGCGTCGGGCGCTCCCCATCTTGCGACGGCTGGTGGCGCGTGCCACCACCCAGCACAGGGATCGGGAGGACGATATGAGTGGCACGATCAGGGATCTTCTGAAAGGCGCAGATCCGAGCGTGCCGGCTGTTGCAGGTCATGATCGCAGGGCCCTGACGCATGGAGGGCTGGCGGGGCTGACGGAACGGGTTCGCGGTCAACTTGCCGGCTTTGGCATCGGGCCCGGCGACCGGGTCGGCATCGTCCTGTCGAACCGTCCCGCCATGGCGACGGCCTTTCTTGCCGTCGCGCAGTGCGCGACGACTGCACCACTCAATCAGACCTACAAGGCCGACGAGTTCGACTTCTACCTGTCCGACCTGAAGGCCAAGGCGCTGATCGTGGCGGATGGTGCCGACAGTGCCGCGATCGCCATCGCCCGCGCAAAGGGATGCGCGGTGCTGCGTTTGTGCGAGCACATGGGCGATCCGGCCGGCCAGTTCGACCTCGTGCCGGACGGTCCGACCCCGCCATCCGTGACGCCCCGTCCAGTCGGGGCGGACGATGTGGCACTGGTGCTCCATACGTCCGGGACGACGTCACGCCCGAAGATCGTGCCGCTGACCCAGGCGAACCTCGTCGCGTCGGCGACCCATATCGGCCGCACGCTGGCGCTGACGCCGGCGGATCGCTGCTTCGTGGTCATGCCGCTGTTCCACATCCACGGCCTGATCGCGGCGACGCTGTCGGCGCTGGCCGCCGGCGGGTCGGTGTTCGTGCCGGATGGCGGCTTCGATGCGCTGAAGTTCTTCCGGCAGCTGGACGAGAGTGCTGCCACCTGGATCACCGCGGTGCCGACCATGTACCAGGCATTGCTCTCCCGGGCGGACCGCAACCGCGACGTCATCGAGCGTGCCGGGCTCCGCCTCCTGCGCTCCTCGTCGGCATCCTTGCCGCCGCAGGTGATGCTCGAACTGGAAAAGGTGTTCGGCTGCCCGGTCATCGAGAGCTACGGGATGACGGAAGCGACCCACCAGATGGCGAGCAACCCGCTGCCACCTGCTGCCCGCAAACCTGGTTCGGTCGGCATTGCGGCGGGACCACTGGTGCGCGTCGCCGGGCTGGATGGCCGGTCGCTGCCGGCCGGGGAAGAGGGCGAGGTCGTGATCTCCGGCCCAAACGTCACCCCAGGCTACGAGGCGAACCCGAAGGCGAACGAGGAGGCCTTCTTCGAGCAGGATGGCCGGCGGTGGTTCCGGACCGGCGACCAGGGCCGGATGGACGAGGAGGGCTACCTGCGCATCACTGGCCGGCTGAAGGAGATCATCAACAGGGGTGGCGAGAAGGTGAGCCCCCTGGAAGTCGACGAAGTCGTGATGGACCACCCTTGCGTGCGCCAGTGCGTGACCTTCGCCATGCCGCACGAGAAGCTTGGCGAGGAGGTTGCCGTGGCCGTCGTCCTGCGTGAGGGCATGGAAGCCAGCGAGGCAGCCATCCGTGAGTTTGCAGGCGGACGACTGGCGGCCTTCAAGGTGCCGCGCAAGGTCGTCATCCTCGCCGAGATCCCCAAGGGAGCTACCGGCAAGTTGCAGCGGATCGGTCTGGCCGCGAAGCTGGGGCTCGGCTGATGCGGATCTGCGTGGTCGGAGCCGGTGCTATCGGTGGCTATCTGGCCTCAAAACTCGCGAGGAGCGGCATCGATGTCTCGGTGGTGGCAAGGGGTGCGCATCTCGAGGCGATCAAACGGTCCGGCCTGACCTTGCGGGA
>NZ_DATAGQ010000145.1:0-51163 GCF_036263595.1 Geminicoccus sp.
GATCTTCGGCACCATGAAGCGGCGCTACCTCTACCGGCGCGTGCGCTACCGTGGCCTCGTCCGCAACCGCTGCCAGCTCTGGCTGCTTTGTGTCGCCATGAACCTGCGCAGAGCGGATCAGATCACCGCCTGAACGGTATCGAGGGTACGGCATCGATCGATCCGGTGCCAACCAGCAGCGTGATGGGCCGGAACTTCCTGCCCGAGGCGCTTAACCATCCGCCCTGTTCACCGGACAAGCCAGGCACCACGGCTTTCGCGCCAGTCTCCAGAGGCTTCAGCGCTTTACGTAACGCCGGGCACGAGCGTAGGGGCTGAGGCTGAGGATGTCGGTATGCACCACGTGCCCAACTCCGTGCCGCTGCAGTCCGGCAGCCAAGATGGACAACGCAGGCGCATCTTATTCTTGCGGCTAACGTAAGTTAGCGCCTTCCTGGTGCCTTTCTGCGACGTCCACATAAGCAGCCTTGAAGTTCAGGGCCCATGTGGGAGGCGCTTCATGGAAATACCGATCGGACTTCCGTGGTATCGGCGGGACGCCTACTCTGATCTACGGAGAATATTTGTAGATGGGCATCGCCTCCCTCCTGCTTATGACCAGTGGCTGGAGGATGCCGAGGCAAGCTTCGCACAATTGCAGGTGTATGGCGGCCTCGTGATGAAAGTGCATCTGGATCCCCGGCATTTCAGCTTCTGGTGCGAAAAGCGGCACATCCCGATGGACTTCCGGGCGCGCCAGCAGTTCGCGATGGAGATGGCGCGCGAGCACGCCGCGAAAGTGCCATCGGTGGCGCTTCTGTAAACGCCGATCCGCCTTCTAGCCATAGAAGTTATTGGACGTCAGCGTCGTCACCCCGACCAGCGTGATGGTGTGCTGCTCGACCGTGAAGCCGAGGGCCTTGCCGACGTCCAGGACCAGGGAAGCCTGGCCTTCCACCGTGCGCGCATAAACAGACGTCTCGGTACCGCTCAAGGTCCCGTTCTTGTCGCTGTCGAGCCTGGCGAACATCTGGAAGGCGTGGACCGTGACGTTCTTGCTGTCGTAGCCCTGGACATACAGGCCGTCTTGCGCGCGGTCGAAGTCCTGGACGACGTCCTGGCCGATGGTCTCCTTGACCCTGGAATCGAGGTTGAAGAAGCCCGTGTCATAGCCTTGGCCGAGCTCGATACGGTCGTTGCCCGCCATGCCCTGGATTGTGTCGTCCCCTTCCCCGCCCGAGAGCTGATCACCCGCAAGGCCACCGACCAGGAGGTCGTCACCCGACATGCCGGCGAATGCTACGGCGCCAGCGCTGGCCGCCGCCCCCTCGTCAAAGATATCGTAAGCATAAATCTCGTCGCTGGCAGACGATCCGACGATCCGCTCGATGCCGCTCAGTCCGTCGCCGGCGGCGTAGCCCGCTCCATTGACGAGGACGACCAGGATCGAATCGCTTTCATCGGCAAAGCTGGCGGTATCGAACCCGGCGCCGCCATCCAGATCGTCATCACCCTGGCCACCGATCAGCAGGTCATCGCCGCTCGCCCCATCGAGCTGGTCATCGCCATCTCTGCCTTCCAGCACGTCATCGCCGGAACTGCCGCTCAGCGCATCCGCATGATCGGATCCGAGCAGCCGTTCGATGCCCGCCAGCGTGTCGCTGCCGGCACCCCCGGTGGCTTGTGCCGTGGCGAGGGCCAGATCCACGCTGACACCACCGGACGCGGCCCCGTAGTCCACCGTGTCGATGCCACCCGAGCCATCGAACCACTCATTGGCCTCGGTACCGGCGAGCACATCGTCGAAGTCTGACCCGATGAGACCCTCGATGTCGTCGAGGCGGTCGCTGCCCGCCCCACCGGTGGACTGGACGCCTGCCATCGACAGGTCCACCGCAACACCACCTGACGCACCGGCATAGCTCACCATGTCCGCGCCGGCCCCGCCATCAAGGTCGTCATCACCGCCCGTGCCGGCCAGGATGTCGTCGAAGCCGGATCCGATCAGCCGCTCGATGGCGATCAGCCGGTCGTTGCCGGCACCGATCGTGTCCTGAACGTCCGTGATCGACAGATCCACCGTGACGCCGGCAGATGCCGAGGCGTAGCTCACGGTATCGATGCCGGCTCCGCCGTTCAGCACATTGTCTCCGTCGGACCCGCCAAGGACATCGTCGAAGCCGGAGCCAACCACGTGCTCGATCCCGGTCAGGGTATCGTTGCCTGCTCCAACCGTCGCCTGCGCATCCTTGAGCGACAGGTCAACGACCACCGCAGCACTGGCCGTGGCATAGCTGACGGTATCATCGCCTTCTCCGCCCTCCAGCCGGTTGTCGCCGCTGCCCCCGGACAGGTGGTCGTCGAAGTCCGAACCGATCAGCCGCTCGACCCTGACCAGCGTGTCGGTGCCGGACCCACCCGTTGCCTGCGCGTCGGCCCGGCTGAGATCCACCGTCACGCCGGCACTCGCCGTCTGGTAGCTGACAGTGTCATGGCCCGCGCCGCCGTCCACGACATCGTCACCGGCGGAGCTTTCAAATCGGTCGTCAAAGTCCGAACCTAGCACACGCTCGAAGCCGATGAGCATGTCGTTGCCAGCTCCACCCGTCGCCTGGACCCCGTTCAGGTCCAGATCGAGCGTGATGCCTGCCCCGGCGCCAGCGTAGCTGACCGTGTCGATGCCTGCCCCCCCATCCAGCACGTCGTCTCCCGACGTTCCAGCCAGCGAATCGTCGAACCTCGAGCCGATCACCCGTTCGAAGCCGACCAGCAGGTCATTGCCGGCCCCACCGGTTGCCTGCGTCCCCGCAAGGCTCAGATCGATGCTCACGCCCGACGAGGCGCCGGCATAGGACACCGTATCGATGCCAGCGGCCCCATCCAGCACGTCGTCGCCGGCACTGCCTTCCAGCTCGTCATCGAAGTTCGAGCCCAGGATCCCCTCGAACCCCATGAGCGTGTCGTTGCCGGCGCCAACCGTGGACTGGGACCCTGCCATCATCAAGCTTACGGAGACGCCGGCTTCAGCGCCGGCATAGCTGACCGTGTCGCTGCCGCCCGAGCCGTCCAGCACGTCGTTGCCCGACGTGCCTGCCAGGATGTCATCGAAGCCGGATCCGATCAGCCGCTCGATGCCGATCAGGCGGTCACTTCCCGCTCCGCCGGTCACCTGGATCCCAACCGAAGCCAGGCTGACGGTCACGCCGCTCGAGGCGCTCGCATAGCTCGCTGCATCGACACCGGTGCTCCCGTCCAGTTCGTCGTCGCCGCTGCCTCCATCGAGCGTGTCATCGCCAATACCGCCGAGCAGCACGTCATTGCCGTTGCCGCCTGCCAGGATGTCGTTGCCGGAACCACCTTCCAGGCGGTTCGCGACGCTATTCCCGCGCAGGGTGTCGGCATGGCTCGAGCCCGTCAGCCCTTCGATGCTGGCCAGCGAGTCGTTGCCGGCTCCACCCGTCGCCTGGGCACCGCTGACTGCCAGGTCGACCACCACGCCCGATGCCGCGTTTGCATAGCTGGCGGTGTCGATCCCGCTGCTGCCATCGAGCGTGTCGTTGCCAGCGGCACCATCGAGAAGGTCGTTGCCGGCACCACCGGCAAGCTTGTTGACCCCACTGTTACCGCGCAAAACGTCGTCAAAGGTGGATCCGATGACGATCTCGATGCTCTTCAGCGTGTCGCTGCCGGCAGCACCGGTCGCCTGCGCACCGGCTAGGCCAAGGTCGACCTTCACAGCCGAACTGGCCGACGCGTAGCTAGCTGTGTCCGAGCCGAGGCCCCCCTCAAGGAGGTCGTTACCCAGCCCCCCGTCGAGCGTGTCGTTGCCGGCGCCGCCCGTCACGATGTCATTGCCGCCGCCGGCCTGCAGCAGATCATTGCCGTTGCCGCCGTCCAACGTGTCGTTGGCGGCAGCTCCCTTCAGCACGTCGTTGAAGCCGGAACCAGTCACCCGCTCGATGCTCAGCAGCGTGTCGCTGCCCGCTCCGCCGGTCGCCTGGGCGCCGGTCAGGCCCAGGTCGACGGTGATACCTGCCGTGGCGGCGGCATAGGTCGCGTGGTCGGTGCCGAGCGCGCCGTCGAGCACGTCGTTGCCGGCTCCACCGTTCAACGTGTCGTCGCCCTCGCCACCGGCAAGACCATCATTGCCGTCATTGCCCTGCAGCAGGTCGTTGCCCTTGCCGCCGTCGAGTAGTTCTTCGCCGGCACTACCCTTCAGCACATCGTCGAACGCGGAGCCCGTCAGCCGTTCGATGCTCAGCAGCGTGTCATTGCCGGCCGTATTCAACGCTTGCGCCGCCGTCGATGCGAGATCGATCGTGATGGCCAAGGTTGCGCCAGCATAGCTGACTGAATCGGTCCCGATCCCGCCATCGAGGAGGTCGTCGCCAGCACCGCCATCCAGGATGTCGTCGCCTGCGTCTCCCATCAACGTATCATTGCCGCCGCCGCCCTGCAGCAGGTCGTTGCCTCCGGCGCCGCCGAGCCGGTCACCGGCGGTTCCACCCTTGAGCGCATCGGCAAAGCCCGACCCAGCCAATGCTTCGATTCCAACAAGCGTGTCGCTTCCGGCGCCACCGGTGACCTGAATCCCCGTCAGGCCCAAGTCGACGCTGACGGCGGCCGTCGCCGAGGCATAGCTTGCGGTGTCGGTTTCCGCGCCTCCGTCCAGCACGTCATTGCCTGCTCCACCCTCGAGCAGGTCGTTGCCGCTCCCGCCGGTCAGCCGATTAGACGATGTGTTGCCCTTGAGGGTGTCGCCGAAGCTGGAGCCGGTCAGCGCCTCGATCCCGATCAGCGTGTCGCTGCCCGACCCGCCGGTCGCCTGCGCCACCGTCAGCGCGAGGCTGACCGTCACCGCCGCCGTCGCGGAAGCATAGCTGGCCGTGTCCGTCCCGGAGCTGCCATTGAGCACGTCGCTACCGGCACCACCATCCAGCAGGTCGTTGCCGCTGCCGCCCGACAGGCGATTGTTCTGGGTGTTGCCCCTGAGCGTGTCGCCAAAGGCGGACCCTGTCAGCGACTCGATACTGCTGAGCGTATCGCTGCCCGCCCCACCGGTCGCCTGCGCCACCGTGACCGCCAAGTTCACGGTGACGCCGCTCGTGGCTGATGCATAGCTGGCGGTGTCGATCCCGGTGCTGCCGTTCAGCTTGTCGTTGCCGCTGCCGCCGTCGAGCACATCGTCGCCTGCCAGCCCATAAACGGCATCGGCGCTCGCCGTCGTCCTCAGTGCGCTGTTGGCTGACGTCGGCGAAATCACGTCGGCAGCGGTGGTGCCGGTAATCGTGGCCATCAGATGCCCCTTCAGGATAGGCAATCAGGTTTCGGGCGGCGAGAACGGACGGCCGCCCCGATGAATGCGCTCAGACGATGAAATCGTCAGCCGACAGGCTGGCGAGCCCCGAGAATGCCAGGGTGATCGGAGCATCGACATGGAAGTCCGGCTGTCCGGCCGACCCGAGCGTGATCAGGGCCGGTGCCAAGTCGATCGTCAGCCCGTCCACGCCGGTGGTCACCCCGGCGTCTTCGGCGTCGATCACGCCGTCCCTGCTGCTGTCCAGCGCCGCAAAATCGACCAGGGCGGCACCGTCGTCATCGGTGAAGACGAAGTTCAGGCCACCGATACGATCGATGCCTTGCTCGAAGTCACTGACGAGAATCTTGGCGCCACCGGGAAAGGCCCGGCTGTCGCCAGCGGCGTCCAGGGTGAGCCGGTCGGCTCCCATGCCGAGGGCTACGGTCGCATCCAGCGTGGCATAGCCATAGAAACTTGCCAGATCGTCGCCGTCGCCGGCCGAAGCCTGGTCGCTGCCGTAGATGAGCAGGACGTCGTTGCCATGGCCACCGGACAGCGTGTTGCTGCCGCCTCCGGCGTCCAGATAGTCGTCGCCCTGTCCACCCCGAAGCTCATCGTCGCCGAGGCCGCCGCGTAGGTCGTCCTGTCCGTCACGGCCGAGCAGGACATCGTTGCCGGCACCACCCGACAAACGGTCGTCTCCCGCACCTCCATTGACCGCGTCGTTGCCGCCTTCGCCATTGATGAAGTCGTTGCCATCCCCACCATAGATCGTGTCGTCACCATCCCCGCCAAAGCCCAAGTCATCGCCGCGATCCAGCAAGATCACGTCGTCGCCACCCAGGCCCCAAACCTGATCGTTGCCTGCTTTGGCAAGGACTGTGTCCTTGCCCCAGGTCGCCTCAAGAAGATCGTTGCCCAGGGTGCCTTCGATACTGCTCATGACAGACCTTCTCCACTCAAAGCTCAGGCATCAGACAGACAGGGATCATGTGATCGTTGAATTCGCGCCATGAACCGGACGGAGCGTAGAGTTTGCCGGAAGTATTGTAGTATCGTCCGGAGTTGTTGGTGTTGTCTTCGGCGACGGTCGGTACCGACATCGGATTGCAGGGCCAGACCTGGGGGATCGTGATCGGTGGGCGCTGGGTGCCATCGGGCATGAAGGCCCGGCCCTGGCTGGTATCGATGGTGTTGTCCGACTTCTTCCGCCGCAGATTGAGGTAGCGGTGCGGGTTCTTCTGCATCTGCATTGCATAGGCCGAGCCAGGCTCAGCCATGATCTCGATGACATAGCGGTACGAGGCCGAGATCTCGATGCTCGGGTTGATCGTCAGGCGTCCATAAGGAATGCATGGGACAACCCGCTCGAATTCACCGAGCGTTGGCGACGTCCGGGAGGTGAGATTGGTGGGCGTGATGCTGAGGGTCTTGCCTTGCACCACGTCCTGCCCGAAAGCGGCGAAAGTCCCGGCAGGAAAGGCCTTGAACGGGCCGGCACTGCCGACGCGGAACAAGTCGTCGCCATAGGCGTGAGGTGGTGGCCAGATCTGCCTGAACCCGAGCGTCAGGTTACGGCCACCCACCGTGGACACGCGCAGGATCCGGACGCCCAGCCGCTTGTCCTCGCCATAACCGGTGAGGCTGGTCCAACGCCAACCGTGCAGGTACAGCGCGTTGATCTTCTCGCGCTGGAAGTCGGCCGGCGGCGTCAGGACCTGGCGGAGGCGCCGCTCGCCGTACAGCAGCAGTGCGGGACCTCGATCGGCCGTGGCGAGCGCAGGCGCAGTGGGATCGGTCGCATGTTCGTCGAACAGGCGGCCGCCGGTGCTGCCGCCTGGAAAGCGGCCGCGATAGTACCAGGGCTGCCCGTACCAGCGATCGTCGTCGTACCGCAGCAGGTAGAAGGGAATCATGCCCCTGGCCCCGCCGGCACTACTGTTGGTGCTGGGTTGCTCCGTCGCGAGAACATGCTCGCGTACTGCGAGAAGCCGGTCGATCGGCGAATTTGACACGGCCTGTCCCGGATGGGCGGCCGACGCCGAGAACGCATTGTTATCGAAGGAGAAATTGACAGTGGGCTGGGCCGCCAAGTTGACGACCTCGGCCAGGATCCACTCTCCCGCCGTCACCGTCCAGGGCGCACCATCGGCGGTGACGTCGATATAGACATAGGCCGTGCCGCAATAGACGGACTTGCCGTTCAGCGCCTGGGTGCGGTTCAACCAGGCCTGGACGTGCAAGCCTCCCACCAGTTCCGGGCTTCGCGGCACGCCAGCTATGGGCGACGACGGATCGAGGATGTCGAATCCGCCGACCTGCCGGCCGGGATAGTAGCCGAGTTCCCCCGGAGTCACGACGCCGCTCGCCAGCATCGGGCCCTTTGGCTGCGTCCAGTCATTGCAGCGGTGGAACCGCACACGATAGCAGCCGAAATTCCCACCGCTGTGCTGGTCGCCAGGTTCGGCGTGCTGCCTCGCTCCTTGGGTCTGCCAGAGGAAACCCGTGACGACCCCGCTCTTGGGCGCCTGGAACGAGAAATAATGCCCGGCGTGCCAGCGAATGTTGGCATGGGTCGAGGCATAGACCGGACAACCGATCAGCCTAGTCTCCGTCAGTATCATATCGTATCCGCCAGATGAATTGCCGCCGTCGATCATGGACGAGCGGCATCCGCAGTTGCCACGCTATGTTGATGCCAGCGGGCTAGCGTCCTCGACCCCGTCCACGGCGCCATGGCGGCGCTGACTTCGTCCAGTTCGGCGGCAGAGGAGGAGTGCTCCCATTGTCCGGCCGGTCGTCATACCCGGGAATACGTTCTCCTGCCGCGACCGCCGGATGTTCGGCCCCGACCGGAACGAGCGTAGCAACTGCCACGCCTCCACCAAGCAACAACATTTCGCGGCGTCGAGTGATCAAGACCCGCTCCTCCCCCAACATTCATTCGGCCATATATTCGTTCTTAAGTTGCGCAGAGCATCTTAGCGCCGACCCTCCGGAACCAATGTACGGTGTTCCTGTATGTCAGCAAATGTTTGCCGCGGCAATACCACTGTTCGCCGCGGACATGTCAGAAAGTCGAACAACAATATTCATGGGTGGTGATACTGCGACTCCAGGTGCAAGACGTCGGCTGACGTTTGCGCTGGCATTGTGCTCGTTTCCGGAGACGCGCTGGGTGACGGCGGCCGGTGGCGGCGTTGGCAATCCCGGCCATCAGCGCCGATCGTTGGCGTAGTGAGCATGCAGGACGACGACATCAGCCCGCGGCAGCCATGCATTTCGCCGTCACGGCAAAATGCATGGCTGCCGGCCGCATTCGGTGGCGCGATACGAGTTCTATCCGGCTCGACGGGCTCGCCGAGGCGGTTCTACGGATTGCAACCTGCAGACGCCGGTCCCATGGACCGGGCAGGACCGTTCAGGTCGTGGCCATGTCCCTCGCCCGCTCCTGCCGGACTGGCGCCGCTTCCTGATCTGCCCCTGTCTGGCCGAGGACGGGCTGTCCACCGACCGGCACCAGCCGCGCCGGCCCCATTGGCACCTGCGTCGCCGATGCGGCGAAAAGGTGGAAGAGGCCAAGCGCCGCCACGGCCACTCGTCCAGCCGCCGGTTCGCCCCGCAGCGTCGTCGCTGCCGCCAGCAACAAGTTAACGCCGCTGCCGGCGTCCATGTTGAGGTGGACCGTCATCGGAAGCTTGCGCGCGGCCCCAAGCTCGTAGTCGGTGAAAAGGCTGTAGCTCGTGGCCATGAGCCCGTTCATGGCAAGCAGCTTCTCCGTACGCGGGCCCCACCCCATCGCGCGCGGCACCGTCAGGCAGAATGCTGCAGTCAGATAGTCCAGCACGCCGTGGGCCAGCGTCGAGATCGGCTTGGTCGGAGCGAGGGGATCGTGACGGGCATCGGAGGCAGGGACAACGGTGCCGTCCGCCGGGGCCGGCAACGGCCAGTCCAATTGTCCCTGCAGGAAGGAATGAACCAGCCGCGCCGTGATCTGTGCCGCAGAATAGTGCACGTTGTGCGCGGCACCCTCGACGACGACGAGCCTGCCGTTCGGCAGGAGCCGCGTGAACTCCTCCGCCCACTCCTGCGATAAGGTCATGTCATGCTCGCCGCGCACCACCAGGGCCGGCGCCTGCACATCGGGCAGCCTTGTCTCGATCGGATCACCCACCGTGCGGCGCAACTGTTGGATCATGCGCGGAATGCCTGCCGACGCGTAATCCGCCTGCATGATCGGATTGAGCGAGGGCAACTCGAACGGCATGTTCATGACGACGAGGGGATACTGGCGCGCAGGCGTCCGGTAGCGCGGATCCGGCGTAGGGCCGGTCAGGATCAGCCGCTCGACGCGCTCGGGGAACCGCACCGCCACGTCGACCACGACCTGGACACCGACCGAGTTTCCGAAAAGGACGGCACGCTGGATCCCGCATGCGTCCATCCAGGCCAGCAGATGGTCCGCCTGTTCGCGCACATCCGGTCCCGCCGGCCAGGACGCACCGGCCGGAGGGGGGCTGCTGCCAAAGCCCGGCAGGTCCGGTGCGAGCACGTCATAGCCAAGCGCCAGCCTGCGTCCCAAAGGGACCATGTATCGGCTGGAGAGCCCTAGGCCATGAACCAGCACGATTGGTGCCTTGCCATGGCCCTCCATGCTGCCGCGCCAGGTTCGCGCGTGCATGCTGATGCCGAGCGACGGCACCTTCGTCCAGACGCTTCGTGGGGTGCGGGAAGTGCCGAACATCGCGATGGCCCTTTGATCCGGAGGAAGCGGACAGGATGGGAGGGTCCGCTCGGGAGGATGGAACGTCGTGGCGAGCGCGAACCTGCAAGGTCGATCGAGCCGTCCCGTCGGCTCCCATTGAAGCCCGGGGCAGCAGCCGTTCCGCATGGTCACGCGCGGCCGTAACCGGACAGACTGGCCAGGGTTTCGAGATACATCTACTGCTGGGTTTATTCTACCGAAGCGCCGCCCGACTATGCCTCGGCTGAAGGGTGTTCGGTTTCACAGTGACGATCGCGTGCCTAATCATCATGTGGCGCGATCGCATCTTGAGAACTTACTCACCTGCGCCGGCTAAGCTGGGCCCTCAACCTGCAGAATCGCAGTCGGCAAATGGCAGCCGCCGCCGGCCGGCGCTGGTCCCCCAGCCCATCTCACTGTTGCCCTCGCCAGCTTGCGCGCAGGCGTCACCCCAGGAGGTGAGAATCCCTGTGGCCTTGTAAGGCATGCCGGCCGCACGACAGCGTCCGCATGCGCAACTGCGGGGAACCGGTTCGCCGGTCGCAGCCGCGCATGTCTGGCACCAGCCTCGTCGAACGCCGCGTCACCCGTCCAGCAGGCTGGCGAACCGCTCGCGCAAGACGTTCTTCTGGACCTTGCCCATGCTGTTGCGCGGCAACTCGTCCACGAAGCAGACCCGCTTGGGTAGCTTGTAGCGTGCCAGCCGCTCGGCCAGCGCATCGATTGTGGCAGCTTCATCGGGCGTGGCACCCGCGCTCGGCACCACCACCGCCACCACGGCTTCGCCGAAGTCCGGGTGGCGGACGCCGATCACTGCGCTTTCGGAGACCCACGCCAGCTGGTCGAGTTCAGTCTCGATTTCCTTCGGGTAGACATTGTAGCCACCAGAGATGACCAAGTCCTTCCCGCGGCCGACGATGTGCAGGTAGCCGCGCTCGTCGAGCCGGCCGAGGTCGCCGGTGATGAAGAATCCGTCCTCACGGAACTCGGAGGCGGTCTTCTCGGGCATGCGCCAGTAGCCCTTGAAGACGTTGGGGCCCCGCACCTCGATCATCCCTATCTGGCCATCGGGCAACCCCGCACCGGTTTCGGCATCCACGACCCGCAGTTCCACGCCGGGCAATGGCAAGCCTACGGTGCCGGCGATGCGCGGACCGTCATAGGGATTGGACGTGTTCATGTTGGTCTCGGTCATGCCGTAGCGCTCGAGGATGGCATGGCCGGTCCTCTCGGCGAATGCGGCATGGGTTTCCGCGCGCAACGGTGCCGAGCCGGAGACGAACAGGCGCATGCCAGCCGTCGCTTGCCGCGTGAGATCCGGCTGCTGCAGAAGGCGTGTATAGAAGGTGGGCACGCCCATCAGCACGGTGCCGCGCTCCATCATCCGCAGCACCTCGTCCGCATCGAAGCACGGCAGGAAAATCATTGATGCGCCTGCCATGAGCACAGTGTTGGTCGCGACGAACAGCCCGTGCGTATGAAAGATCGGCAAGGCGTGGATCAGCACGTCGTCCTGGGAGAAATGCCAGTAGTCGACAAGCACCCGCGCGCTCGATGCGAGGTTCTCGTGCGTCAGCATGGCGCCTTTGGAGCGGCCGGTCGTGCCCGAGGTATAGAGGATGGCCGCAAGGTCGTCCGGCTCCCGTGCTACATCCTCGAACTGGGTCACCTGCTCCTTCGAGCCAAGCATCAGGCTGCCCTTTCCCTCCTCCCCGAGGGTCAGCAGGCTGGCACCGGTCTCGTACACGGCCGATGCAAGAGTCTCCACCCGCACGGGATCGAGCACCACGAGCTTCGGCTCCGCATCGCCCAGGAAGTAGGATACCTCATGGTCGGTGTAGGCCGTGTTCAGTGGCAGGTATACCGCACCCGCGCGGACGCAGGCGAGATAGATCATCAGCGCCTCGATGGTCTTCTCGGTTTGGACGGCGACCCGGTCGCCCGGCTCCACCCCTTGCGCCAGCAGCAGGTTCGCGATGCGCCCGCTGAGATCGAGCATCCCGCCATAGGTCATGGCCGGACCGTCAGCGGTGTGCAGGAGGACCCGGTCCCTGCTTGGCATACGGTCCAGGAAATGGCCGAAGAGATGATTGCTCATACGATGACTGTCTCCGTCCAACCCTGGACCGGCCGCTCGAAGGTTCAACCGAGCTTGCGGCCCGCCGGGATTCGATAGCTGTCCTTCCAGGGCCTGAGCCGCTCGAAGGTTGCACAGGCCGCGAGGAGATCCGCATCGGCATGCCGCCTGCCCACAATCTGCAGACCCACCGGCAGGCCGTTGGCCGCGAGCCCCGCCGGCAGAGAGGCCGCTGGATGGCCTGTGAAGTTGATGAAATAGGTCATGCACCAGCCGATCAGCCGCTCCACCTGCTCCCCGTTGATCTCCGCAGGGCCCATGGTGTCGCCGTCATCCGCATTCTCGACAGCCAAGCACGCCAGCGTCGGGCTGATCAGGAAATCATGCGTCGCCATCACAGCGTGGATGGCATCGAAGATCTCCGTGCGCATCACCTGGTCGCGCTCGATGTCCACCGCGCTGAGCTGGTAGCCCCGCTCGATCCAGTTGCGGAGGGCAGGCGGAAAGTCGTCGGCATGATCGCGCATCAGGTCCAGGCCATTCGCCTTGAATGCCTCCAACGCACCGATGTTCAACGGCAGGATGAGCCGGCACCAAAGTTCGGCCAGCTGATAGTGGGACCGCTTGATGCCGAGCTTCACCGGCTCGACGATGGCACCAGCCTCCTCGAAGACCTTCACAGCCTGTGCCACCACCTCGGCGACCTTCGGGTCAACCGGGAACACATCAAGGTCAGGGCTCCAGGCGATCCGCATGCCCTTGATCGATCCGGAGGTGGCACCGATGAAATCGACCTTCTCCGGCAAGCTGAACGGGTCGCGATCGTCCGGCCCGTTGATGGCCGTGAGCACCAAGGCCGCATCGGCCACGCTTCGCGTGAGCGGCCCTTCGAAGATGAAGGGCGTGTTGCCGCCGAACGCGTTGGGCCGGGTGATCGTGGGCACGCGTCCCCAGGATTGCTTGTAGCCGAACACGCCGCACCACGACGCCGGGATACGGATCGAGCCGCCGCCATCCGTCCCCTCCGCAAACGGCACCAGCCCGTCCGCTACCGCGCCGGCGCTGCCGCCCGAGGATCCCCCCGTGTTGTGCTTCGTGTTGAACGGGTTGCGGGACGGCCCGAACAGGTAGTTGTCGCAGGTTCCACGGAAGCCGAAGGTCGGGCTGTTGCCCTTGCCAAGGAGGATCGCGCCGGCCTGTTGCACCCGCTCGGAGAAGACACAGTTGAGGTCCGGGCGAAAGTCCTTGAGAGCGCGCACACCACCAGCCGTTGCTGGCCAGCCCGGCTTGAAGTCGAACAGGTCTTTGAGGATGCCTGGAACGCCGAACAATGGCCCGAGTTCGCCGCCCTGCATCAGCTTCTGCTCGGCCGCCTTGGCCTCCGCGCGAGCTCCTTCGTGGTCGACGAAGGTCAGCGCCGTGATCGACGGGTTGCGTGCGTCGATCCGCTCGAGAAAAGCATCGACCACCTCGACTGGCGACAGTTTCTTGCGCCGAATCCGGCCGGCGATGTCGGTGACGTCGGCATAGGCGAGTTCGTCGGACAGGCTGCTCATGGTGCTCCTCGCTTCTTGCTTGGACCACGAGTGGCACCGTGCAGGCGGCTCAGGCAACCGGAAACGTCAGAGGATTTCGTCAGGAGGCTGATAAGGTCCGACGCGAGGCAGTGCATGCGGCGTGATATGCTGCTCCAGCTGCTCGACGCGGTCGAGCATCACGGCCTGGGCCAGAAGCGGAATGGCGGCCTCCAGGCGGATGGCGTCATCGAGCACCCAGGCGGCTCGACCGTCTACCGGCGCTCGCTCGGGAATGAGCGCGTTCAGCACGCCACTCACGTCGATCTCCAGGGGCAGTGCCTCCAGCATCTGCCGGAGTTCGCCTCGGGCCTGGCTTGCCACGGCAGCGACCGAATCACCGAGACCCTGGGCGTAATGGGCCGTACCAGCATGGCCGCAGCGGACCAGCCGGTCCTGCGGGACCAGCTTGTGCAGCACCGGGACGGCGAGTTCCACGCCCTCGGCGTCGCCTGCGACGAGCAGACGCTCGGCGTTCATCGATCCGATGAAGGCCATGTCGACATGGTAGATCGACCGATGCCTCATGCGTCGGAACCGGCGCAACGTGTCCACCCAATAGCTGCCGGTGACGTCGATCACGACGTCGCCCGGCTCCAGCCACTGGTAGACGGCCTCCAGAACGTCGTCGACCAGTGGTCCCGCCGGCAGGTCGAGCACGATCCGGCGCGGAAACTCAAGCTGATCGAAGAAGCTGCGCTCGCCCTGGACGACGCGCGCATCAGCCGGGGGCGCCGGTTCGCCCGGCACGTCACGGCGTGCCACGACATCCAGGTCCGCCGATGCGAGCTTGGCGCCGATGCCATGGGCATTGCCCATGAGGCCCACTGCCAACTTCACCTGCCTCTCCCCATGCTCGTGATACAGCTACGGATCACGCCGGAGCACCGAAAGGCGCAGGACGGTCGCTGCGACAATGCGGACCCAAAAAGAAGGCCGGCAGAACGCCGGCCCATGCAGTTCACAGCAGCAACGGCTTCAGCCGCGGCTCTGGCTGGCCGCCGAACCCTTATCGGCGCCAGGCGCCTTGTGGATCTGGGACTGAGCGACCTGATCCTTATAGGGGCATTGGGCGGCCGCAGGTAGCGCCGCCGCCGAGAAGAGGAGGCCGGTGATCACCAAGGCAAGGACGCGCATGCTCCAACTCCTTTTAGTGCATCCAGTCTCAAACTGGCATCCTTGCCGCGAGATGGCCAGGGTTCACCTGACGGTTTCTCCAAGCATATCCAGCACCATGCTGCCGTAGCGCTCCAGCTTGGTGGCACCCACGCCGGGCACGGCCGCCAGCTCTCCAAGAGTCGCCGGTCTGCCACGAGCAATGGCGGCGAGCGTCGCATCATGGAAGATCACATAGGGTGG
The DNA here is from genome assembly GCF_036263595.1 of Geminicoccus sp. Classification (NCBI taxonomy): domain Bacteria; kingdom Pseudomonadati; phylum Pseudomonadota; class Alphaproteobacteria; order Geminicoccales; family Geminicoccaceae; genus Geminicoccus; species Geminicoccus sp. The sequence continues at coordinate 15,033 of NZ_DATAGQ010000145.1, forward strand.
CACGCCCTGCGCCCGTGCCTCGGCGAGCCGCCAGCGCCTCAATGCCGCGAACAAGTCCTGCCCGGGACCCGTCAGTTGCTGATCGTCGCGCGGCTGGTCGCGGCTTGCCTTGGCGCGCCCTGGGTCGACCCGCAGCGAGATCCGCTGCTCGCCACGCAGAACGGGCCGCACCGTTTCCGACAGGTGCAACCCTCCGTGGCCATCCACGTCGACCACAACCAGTTCGAGGGCAGCCAGCTGACGAAGGATCGATCGCCACCTGGCGGTGCTGATGCCCTTGCCGACGCCGAAGGTCGGCAGCCTGTCGTGCTGCAACTGGTCGACCCGCTCCGTCCGATTGCCCACGAGCACGTCGATGACGTGGCCAGCACCGAACCGTTGCCCGGTCCGGAAGATGGCGGACAGCGCCATCTGCGCATGCTCCGTACCATCATAGCTGGCAACCGGAACCATGCAGGTATCGCAGTTGCCGCAAGGAACTGGCAGTTCTTCGCCAAAATAGGCCAGCAGCACCTGTCGGCGGCACCGGGTCGTTTCGGCATAGGCGAGCAAGCTGGCCAGCTTGTGCCGGTCGCTGCGCTTCTTGTCGTCGTCGCCGTCGCCGTTCCGGATCTGCGCGAACGTCCGGGCGACGTCGTCCATGCCGTAGGCCATCCAGGCATGGGCAGGGTCGCCGTCGCGACCGGCGCGCCCGATCTCCTGGTAGTAGGCTTCGAAGCTCTTCGGCAGGTCGACATGGCCGACGAAGCGGACGTCCGGCTTGTCGATCCCCATCCCGAACGCGATCGTCGCGACCATGACGAGCCCGTCCTCGGCCAGGAAGCGGTCCTGACGCCGGGACCGCTCGTCGCTTTCCAGCCCGGCATGATACGAGGTGGCCGGTATCCCCTGCCCGCTGAGCCAGGCCGCGAGATCGTCGACCTTGGCGCGGGACTGACAGTAGACGATGCCGCTCTGGCCCTGATGGTGCAGCCGGATCATGTCCAGCAGCTGGCGCTTCGGGTTGTCCTTGACGGTGACGGTCAGGTGGATGTTCGGCCGGTCGAAGCTGGCGCGGAACACCTGGCCGTCGTGAAGGTACAGCCGCTCGATGATCTCCTGCTCCGTGCGCCGGTCGGCGGTCGCGGTGAGCGCGATCCTGGGCACATCGGGGAAGCGGCGGTGCAGGACCGACAGCGCCAGGTAGTCGGGGCGAAAGTCATGCCCCCACTGGCTGACGCAGTGCGCCTCGTCGATGGCGAACAGGACGGGACACCAGCGCTCGAGCCGGTCGAGGAAGCCATCCGCCTGAAACCGCTCCGGCGCCACATAGAGAAGTCGGATCTCCCCCTGGTCGAGCTGGCGTTCCAGCAGCCGCCGCTCCGGTAATGCTACACCCGAATGGAGGGCGGCTGCTTTCACCCCCAGCTGCCGCAACGCTTCCACCTGGTCGCGCATGAGCGCCACGAGCGGCGAGATCACCAAGGTGAGCCCACTCAGGCACAAGGCCGGCACCTGGTAACATAGCGACTTGCCGCCGCCGGTCGGCATCAGGACCAGCGCGTCGCCGCCCTCGACGACATGGCGGACGATCGCTTCCTGCGCGCCGCGGAAGCGATCGTAGCCGAAGACATCGCGAAGGACCTCGAGCGGGTCGGCGGATCCCGTCACGAAAGCTTTCCGAACCCGCCGCCGGCCGGTGTCTGGATCACGAAGATGTCCCCGGCCTGAACCTCCCGCTTGTCCGCCGCCTTGAGCTTCTCGATCCGGCCATCCGGGTGCTCGATCCACTGGTCCCCGACCGAGCCCGGCTCGCCACCATCCATTCCGAACGGCGGGACGCGGCGGTGGTTCGAGAGGATGGCTGCGGTCATCGGTTTCAGGAAGCGCGTCCGGCGGATCGTGCCGTCGCCGCCGTTCCAGCGCCCCTTGCCGCCTGAGCCGCGGTTGATGCGATGGCTCTCCAGCAGGACCGGGTAGCGATGCTCCAGCACCTCCGGGTCGGTCAGCCGCGAGTTGGTCATATGAGTGTGCACGGCGGCCGTGCCCTTGAAGCCAGGGCCCGCTCCCGATCCACCGCAGATCGTCTCGTAGTACTGGTAGGTGGCATTCCCGTACGTGAAGTTGTTCATGGTGCCTTGAGCCGCCGCCATCACGCCCAGCGCTCCGTAGAGCGAATCGGTGACCCACTGGCTGGTTTCGACATTGCCTGCGCAGACGGCCGCCGGGTACTTCGCGTTGACGATCGTCCCTTCGGGAATCGTGATCCGGATCGGCTTCAGGCAACCCTCGTTCATAGGGATGTTCTCGTCCACCAGCGTCCGGAAGACGTAGAGGACGGCCGCACGGGTCACCGCGGCCGGCGCGTTGAAATTGTTCGGCTGCTGCGGGCTCGTGCCGGTGAAGTCGACATGGGCGGTGCGGGCGTCCTTGTCGATCGTGATTCGGACCTCGACCGCCGTGCCGTTGTCGTGCTCGTAGCGGAACTGGCCATCCTTCAGCACGTCCAGGACACGCCGGACGCTCTCCTCGGCATTGTCCTGCACATGACCCATGTAGGCGCGCACCACGTCGAGCCCGAACTGCTCAACCATGGCTTCCAGTTCATTGGCGCCTCGCTGGCAGGACGCGACCTGCGCCAGGAGATCGGCCACCGACTGGGTCATGTTGCGCACCGGCCATTCGCCCCTCGCGAACACGGCCCGCACCTCCTCGTCCAGGAAGCGTCCCTTCGCCACGATCTGCACGTTGTCGAACAGCACACCTTCCTGATCAATATGGGTGCTGTCCGGCGGCATGGAGCCCGGCGTGATGCCGCCGACATCGGCGTGGTGCGCCCGCGACGCCGTGAAGAACAGGAGCCGGCCGGCCTTGTCGAAGATCGGCATCACCACGGTGACGTCCGGCAGATGCGTCCCGCCGTTGTAGGGGTTGTTCAGCGCATAGACGTCGCCCGGTCCCATCTCCTGCCTACGCAGCCGCAGGATCGTCTGGACCGATTCGCCCATGGAGCCCAGATGCACCGGCATGTGCGGCGCATTCGCGATCAGCCCGCCATCCGCATCGAACAGGGCACAGGAGAAGTCCAGGCGCTCCTTGACGTTCACCGAGTAGGCCGTGTTCTGGAGGGTGAAGCCCATCTGCTCGGCGATGGTCATGAAGAGGTTGTTGAAGATCTCGAGCATGATCGGATCGGAATCGGTACCGACCGCCGCCTGCCTGGCCAACGGCACGACGCGGCGCAGTACCAGATGCGAGCGTGCCGTGACGGCCAGGTCCCAGCCGGGCTCCACCACGACGGTCGTCGTCGACGTCACCACAAGCGCAGGGCCAAGCACCCGGTCGCCCACGCGCATGGCCTCGCGGGCATACAGTTCCGCCTCGAACGCGCGAGCTGGTGCATGCGGCGCCTCGGCCGTGAACAGCCGGACGGTCCGCACGGGCATCAGGGCCTCGTCAGGGCCGCGAGGCACGATCTCCTGCTCCGGCTCGTCGATCTGCTCCATGTGGCCGATTCCCTCGACCACGAGCTGCTCGACGACCAGTTCTCTTCCCTCGACCACAAAGCCGTAGCGCGCCCGATGCTCTCGCTCGAAGCCCGCTACCATGCTCTGGAGGTCGGCCTGCGGCACGTCCAAAGCGGCATCGGTTCCGGTATAGCGCAGGTGCACCCGGCTCTCGACCGTCGCCGTGGCCGTATCGACGTTCTGCGCCGCCAGGTCGGTCAGCACGTCGGCTGCCAGCTCTTCCCGTGCCAGGTCGAGCGCTGCCAGCGTCGCCGTGCTCAGCGGCTGCTCGATCGAGCGCTGCTTGATGACGCGCACGTCCGCAAGCCCGATCCCGTAGGCCGACAGGACCGAAGCGAAGGGGTGGATCAGAACCGACGAGACGCCCAGGAGATCGGCGACCCGGCAGGCATGCTGCGCACCTGCACCACCAAAGCAGTTCAGCGTGTAGCCGCCGACATCATAACCCCGCTGGATCGAAATCTTCTTGATGGCGTTCGCCATGTTGTCGTCGGCGATGGCAAGCGCGCCGTACGCGATCTCCTCGGGCGTCCGATCCACGCCCGTCTGGTTCCTGACTTGGTCCGCGAGGGCCGTGAACTTTGCGTGCACGATGTCCGCGTCGAGCGACTGGTCCCCGCCGGACCCAAACACGTGGGGGAAGAATGCCGGATGGACCTTGCCGACCATGACGTTGGCGTCGGTGACCGTCAGCGGCCCGCCGCGGCGATAGCAGGCAGGGCCGGGGTTGGCACCGGCGCTTTCGGGGCCCACCCGGAACTTCGCCCCGTCGAACACGATGATCGAGCCGCCGCCGGCCGCCACGGTGTGGATGTGCATCATCGGCGCCCGGATCCGGACCCCGGCAACCTCGGTGTCGAAGACGCGCTCGTATTGGCCGGCATAATGGGTCACGTCGGTGGACGTGCCGCCCATGTCGAACCCGAGCAGCTTGTTGAAGCCAGCCAGTTCTCCCGTCACCACGGCACCCACGATCCCACCTGCCGGGCCGGACAGGATCGCGTCCTTGCCCTGGAAGCGGTGGGCGTCGACCAGGCCGCCGTTGGACTGCATGAACATCAGCCGCGTTTCGCCGGTCTGCGATGCCACCCGCTGCACATAGTCCATGAGGATCGGGGACAGGTACGCATCGACCACCGTGGTATCGCCGCGCCCGACGATCTTCATCAGCGGGCTGACCTCGTGGCTCACCGAGATCTGCGTGAACCCGACCTCCCTGGCGATGTCCGCCAGCTTCTGCTCGTGCTCCGGGTGGAGGTACGCGTGCATCAGCACGATCGCGATCGCGCGGTAGCCCCGCCCGAAGGCATCCTGGAGCGCCTGCCGCGCGCCCTGCTCGTCCAGCGCCTGCTCGATCGAACCGTCCGTCCGGAGCCGTTCATCGATCTCGACCACATCCCGGTAGAGCTGCTCCGGCAAGACGATCTGTCGGGCGAAGATGTCGGGACGAGCCTGGTAGCCGATCCTCAGCACGTCCCGCAGGCCGCGGGTAACCGCCAGCACCACAGGCACGCCCTTGCGCTCCAGCAGTGCATTGGTAGCGACGGTCGTACCCATCTTGATCGCGCCGATTTGCCTGGACGGCAGCGTCTGGTCGGGCCCCAGGCCAAGCAGGTCCCTGATCCCCTGCAGCGCTGCATCCTGGTAGCGCTCCGGGTTCTCGCTCAGCACCTTGTGAATATGCAGGCGCCCATCGGGTGCTCTTCCCACGACGTCGGTGAAGGTGCCACCGCGATCGATCCAGAACTGCCAGAGGCGCTCATCCAATGCCTGTCTCCAAAGCCGCACGCTGGTCGGACGTGACGGCTGGATAGACGAACGGTCATGCCTTGCCTATCTGGGCACTGACATCGGCCAGAAGCGGGAAGCGATGGCGGTCTGGGGGAAGCTGATTGGTGCTGCGTTGGGTTTCGCAATAGGGCAGTGGATCGGAGCGCTGCTGGGCGGGATCGCCGGGCACGCGTTTGACCAATGGCGGACCGAGGTCAGGGAGCGGCGCATCCGGTCCAGCGGCCAGGAGCCCATCGATCTCGATTCGCTGCTGGATACCAGGCGCGTCGCCTTCTCGACGGCCATCATCGTCCTTGCGGCCAAGCTGGCCAAGGTCGACGGCCGGGTGAACATGGACGAGATCCAGGCGTTTCGCCGAATCTTCGACATTTCGGACGACGATGTCGGCAGCGTCGCTGCAATCTATAACGAGGCCAAGCAGAGCCCGGAAGGCTTCGAAGCTTCGGCACGGCAGGTGGCGGCGGTCTTCGGCACGGAGCGCGTGGTGCTGGAGGAACTGCTGTGCGGGCTTTTCGAGGTCGCCATCGCCGATGGCGCCGTCGACGAGAACGAGCTGCGCTTCCTGCGGGAGGTCGGATCGATCTTCGGGTTCGGCCCCTTCCAGTTCGATACCATTTCCGCCCGCTACATGTTCACCTGGCAAACGCGTCGGTCCAGGCCCGGCGGGACTGGAGTTGACCAATATGCGGTGCTGGGGCTGACACGATCGGCAGCCGACGAACAGGTCAAGCAGGCTTGGCTGGCCCTGGTGAGGGAGCATCACCCGGACCGTCTGGTCGCACGGGGCCTTCCGCAGGAGTTCGTCGACAAGGCCAACCAGCGTCTGGCTGCCATTAACGCGGCCTATGACCAGGTCGCCTCGGAGCGTGGCCTCCGGCGTTAGGCTTGTGGTGCAAGCGCAACTGCGGCATTGCCTTGCATCGGGATGATCCTGAGCGGTTGCGGTGCATGTCGGCAGAATTCCCTCCGATGACCACGACATGCCAGCCAACGAACGCCAGTTTGCTGGCAGTTCTGCCCAGTGGCGAGGCCGTGCGTGCCAGTATGGTTCGGGCGGTCCTACTGGAGGAACTGGCGGGGCTGCTTGGCGAAGAAGACGTACGCTTCCGGGTCGTGGTCGAGATGGAAGACGGCTCCAGGCGCGTGGTCGGCACCGAACTCGCTCGCACAGATGCGATGGACTTGGCGCGGCGTACGGGCCGGCTGATCAACGATGTTATTCGGGGAAGCTGAGGTGTCCGGCTGGCCGATGCTGCCATGGCGGCGGCAGTCGGTTACGACTGCGCCGCCACCGCCGCCGCCAGCCGAGCGTAGCTCGACGGTTGCCGAGGCTCCCAAGCCTCCGCCTGCGCCGGCTGGCAAGCCGGCTGCATCCAAGATCGTCCTCGTGACCGTGCTTGGGATGCGTGGCGAGGCGTTGGCGAACGTGGTCGAAACAGTCACCGCCGAGTGCAAGCAGGCGCGGACAAGGCCGTTGTTCATCACGGACCAGAACAATTTCGCGACGTTTCGTGCCAGCCGGTCACTGTTCGAGCAGGTCATTGACGTGGAGCGCTGCCGCGCCCAGCGGCCGGACCTGGATTGGCAAATGTATGGCGAGCATCAGTACCGGCTGATCGGGCGCAAATGGAAGCCGGTGACGACGATCGCCTTTGGTCGCAAGCCGAACCAAGTGTTCCTCGACGCGGTGCTGCGGGGAGTGCGCGAGAAGCTCTGAGCTCATGCAAGCAGTGGAGCGGACCTGGGTCGGAAATACGGCAGCGCGCCCGAGTTCGCCAGTACGTCGCGGCATGCGACCTGTTCTGCGATCAGGCGCGCGATCTCGCCGGCGCCATCCGCCTTGGGAAGGTGCAGGATGTTCTGATGCATGCGCTCGGCCACGCCCGGTTCCTGCATGGAGGCCAGAGCCCAGACCAGGCGGTCCGTCTCGTGAGACCGCACGGCCACGCCCAGGCCATGCCGCTCCGCCCAGGCTGCACGTGCTTCCTGTTCGTCCATCGAAGGATTCTCGTTCGGCACGAAGATGGTAGGCACGCCGATGGCAATGAGCTCATGGAACGAGTTATAGCCCGCTGCACTGACCGCGAAGTCGAACGCCCGGAAGAGCCGTGCCAGCGGAAAGCCTGACAAGGGTCTTGCTCGCGGAAGCAGGACGGCAGCGTTCGCCTCGCTGATCAGCCACTCTGCTTCTATCAGCACGACGTTCGGGCGGCGTCCCAGTTGGGCGGCGATCGTCCGGCGCACCGGGCCATAGTCGAAGTTGTTCTGCGAGCCCAGCAGGACCACGACCGCCGTGGCGTCCGGAGCGATCCCGAGTTCCAGGCGAGCATCCTCGCGCGACAGCACTTCGTCCGGGTCCAGGAGCGTGACCGGCGCCACCCGCACGATCCCATTCGCCTGCGAGCGCGTCAGGCCCCGGTCTGCTTCGGCAGCATACTCGCCGGGTTCGAAGACCATGTCGAACAGCGAGCTGCGTTCCATGGCGACCTTCCCGGCATCCGGCCGCCAAAGCGCACGGCGCAGCCACAGGAAGCGGCGCTCGGGGATCGCCCGGCGCAGATCAGCCAGGGCCGCATACGGCATGTTACCGTCGAACAGGATGCACTGCGGATCGTAGAAACCGATCATGGCGAGCAGGCGGGCGAGCAGCCCCCTGTTCCAGTAATCGGGGTCGCCACCGTAGTAGGCATGATAGGGAAGGTACTCGGCATGGAAGCCGTATTTCTCTACGACCGCCAGCGCCTGGGACATGGTCAGGAAGATGGGATCGACATGTCCCGGCAGCCGCCGTGCCACCGCCAGCTGTCTCGTCAGATGGCCCATGCCGATCCCGTTTGGGGAGATCATCAGGACCGTTCGCCTGGACTTGCGTATGCCGCGCGGCAGGCCTCCCACGGCCGTGCTGTGACGTAGGCCACGCGCTTCCAGGCGCCCCGCCAGGACGTCGGGTGTCGCCTCGGTGCGAACGTGGTCCAGGGCACGCACGGCGGTCGTTTCCCGGTCCGGGCGGATCTCGCGGAAGTCACCTGCGTGAAACGAGGCGGCCTCCTCCGGCCAGCCGTTCAACTCGCGCGGCAGCGACAACGGCACACCATAGGCGGCGGCTTCCACTACCTCGGCGGTCACGGGTAGCGGCCGGCCCTTCCAGCTGGCGAGGTGCCAGCTGTCCAGCCTGCCCAGGAACGCATCCAACGGCTCGACCGAGGCGGGGATAAGCCGCAGACGAGGCGAAGGCCCCACGATGCGCTGGCTCAGGAGCCCGACCGGTGGGTCCAGGAGGTTGACCTGGAGGGACGCACCCGCGGGGTAGGCTCGTCTGAACGCCGCTGCATCGGAGGGCCAGGCAGCGTTGCCGAGGCCACCATGACGGCCGATTACGGGCCTTTCCGGCTGCAGCGGTTTCTCCCATCTCGCCACGAGGTGGGATGGTGGTAGCCAAGTCTCGGAGGACCCCAGTACATCGGCCGTGTGGCGGTCGGCGGCCACTTCTTCAAAGGGTTGCGCATTGGTCAGGCGACTGAAGTTCGCCCGCACGCGGCTGACCAGTGCCTGGTCCAGCCGATCCTCCCGCCAGGGCAGCTGGTCGAAGCGCAGGACGGACTGTCCGGCGACCACGTGGAACGGGCGGTCCAGTTCCCCGAGCAGCGGTGCGATGTGCCAAGCTACGAACAGGCGACACTGGATCAGCCCATCGGGATCGGCGAGCGTGAGCACCCGTTGATCGAGCAGCTTTCGCAGGGCGGGGGCGAATGGGCGGCTGGACGCATGAAGCGGCGAGCGGGCGGCGAGGAGCGCTACCGAGTAGCCACGTGCGACCATGGTCTCGACAAGACCCGCCAGCGACCGAGCTTCCGCCGAGGGCAGCCGAGGATCGATCAGCAACAGGAGATCGGGACAGGTCAAATCAGCGTTCTCCCGGGGGCACGACGGACGGCCTCACCCTTTTCGCATCGCGGGACATGACGAGCGAAGGCTTCACCTTGATCCCGCCCGCACCTAGAGCAGACCGCGATTGCGGACATGTCGATGAGCTATGATCTGATTTTCTTCCCTGATTACAGGGCGGCCAACCCCTACCAGCGTCTGCTTTATGATCGGTTGGGACCGCTTCACCCGCAAGCCGGCACGATCGATGACGCCATTGCCATGCTCGATCGCGCGGCACCCGAACAGCGCGTCATCTTCCATCTCCACTGGGAAGACGCGATCCACCGGCACATCGCCGACCCCGCGTCCGCGGAACGGGTCGTGAGCGTTTTCATGGCCAGGATTGATGACTTCGTGGCTCGCGGCGGGACCCTGGTCTGGACGATGCACAATCACGGCTCGCACATCGGTGCCCATCCGGCACTGGACCGCAGCCTGCGCAGATACCTCGCCGATACGGCCGACCGCGTGCATGTCCACTCGCTTCGGGCGGCGGCCCCGGTTCTGCGCCAGCTGAACGTTTCGCCGGCAAAGCTGATCGTCCTGCCGCACGGGAATTACCTGCCCATCCATGATCCTCGCGGCATCGACCAGGCCATATCGCTGGCTGGACGTGCTTGGCCAAAGGACCGGCCGAGCCTGCTCCTGTTCGGGCGCCTCGACGCCTACAAGGGGGTCCTCGACCTGCTCGATGCATTCGCCGCCGCGGACGCCGATCTTCGCCTCGTCATCGCCGGCAAGCAGATCGCTCCATTGGAGCCGGACATCCAGGATCTGCCGCCGGCCATGCGCGAACGGGTAACCGTCCTGGACGGATTCATCGCCGAAGAGGACGTCGGCCCCCTGTTCGCTGCCGTGGACGGCGTGGTGCTGCCCTACCGGACGATCATGACGTCCGGCACGCTGATGCTTGCACTGTCGATGGACAAGCCCGTCATCGCGCCCGACCTGCCGGCCATCACCGACATCGTCCAGGATGGCCGCGAAGCCATCCTTTACCCGCACGGCGAGCAGTCGGCGCTTTCCCAGGCACTGGCCCGCTTCGCTGTCCTGAGCGAGCATGAGCGGAGGCGGCTGGCTGATGCGGCCCGGGCGACGGGTCATCTCTACGACTGGGAATGGATTGCCAGGCAGATGGGCGGCGCCCTTGTCGAGGCGACAAGCCACGGAAGGGCGGTGCGCCGGCCCCAGCGCGCTATGGCGCTTTCGGCAGGCCCTGGATGACGAGACGCTCGAACTGGCCGGTCGGTAGGCAGGTGGTGCCTTTCTCGAACGAGCCAGTCTCGCCGGATCGGAAGTCGATCATCCTTTGCTCGTCCTCCCCGTTCTCGGCGGACAGGCTACGGGTGACCACATAGGTCGCGTGGCCGGTGACCCGCGTATTGTTGTTGCCGACAGGCTCGACCTGCACTGCCAAGAAGCCGTCCAGGGTGACGCGGCGTTCCAGCTGCAATGTCTGGTCACCTCGCCGGACGGCAATGGTGGCTCGCTCGGCAGCTCCACCGACTCGTTTGGGCGACGCCCGCTGGCCCTGCTCGAAACTGAAGATCCAGCCGCAGTCGATCCAGGGCGTGGCCTTGCCGCTATAGGTCGCCGCCACGACTCCCGACGTCGTCGTGGCCACGAGGCTCAGGCCGGCTCGCTTGAGATTCGATCGGATCCGCTCCAGCACCTTGTCCGGCGGCAGGGCGACGGTCAGATCGATCGGCAGGGAAGCCCGGCCCGCGGGTTTCACGTAGGTCAGGACCTTGGGTCGCTGCTGGGCTTGCGCCGGCACCCAGAACAGTGCCGCCGCAAGCACGACCAGAAACCGCCGATGCCTAGCGCAGGTCGTCATGCTGCTCATCAGTACAGATCGGCCGTGGCCAATGCACCGGCCGCGGCCAATGCACCGGCTGCAGGCTCTGGCCATTCATCTTCGAGGGCGACGTTGCCCACCCTGCTCCTCTCCACGAGCATGCGGAACGCCTCGCTGGCAAATCGTCCAACCGGGTAGGCCTCAAGATAGGACTGATACGCTTCCGTCGTGTCGGCCGCCTTTGCCTCCAGCCAAAACCTATCCTCCGCCGATAGTTCGATGCTGCTTTCCTGGGCGTGGGCGATGCTGCCGGTTGCAAGCGCTCCGATCAGCAAGGCTCGCACCGCCGCGTAGTATAGTTTTAGGCGCTTCACGAGCCTTGTATTCCACTAGAGGGGGACGAAGCGATGGTCACACTCCGGAGCTAGTCTCCTTAGCGGATAGCGCTGCGTCAAGCTACATGAACAGTCTGTAACCAAAGACCGGATCATCCACCGTACCCAGGTCCCTCACCGTATCAGCAGCGAGGCTAGGCTTCTGGCGACCACACGAGTCGCAGCGTGAAGGTCGGCGAGCACGAGCTTTTCGTCGGCACGGTGCGCATTCGCCTCGAGCAGGTCGCGCGGCCCGGCGCCATAGAGCACGCAGGGCACGCCAGCCTCGGCATAGTGCCGCCCATCCGTGTAGAGCGGAATGCCAGCCGAGGCGACCTGGATGCCCATTACCTCTGTGGCCTGGGCGACCAGCGCCTCGATCAGTTTGGTGGCGCCAGGGAGCTGGGTGAGAGGACGAGCAAGCAGGATGCGGCGGATCCGCACGCTGATACCGGGATATTTCTGGGCGGCACTTTCAATGAGCCTGCGCAATTCGGCTTCGACATCGTCCGGTACTTCCTCGGGGATCATCCGCCGGTCCAGGCGAAGCAGGACGCGGTCCGGCACCACGTTCGTGTTGATGCCCCCCGAGATCAGTCCGACGACCAGGGTCGGCGCTTCGATGCCCTTCACCTTGGACCGGCGCGTCTGCAGCGACTTGCGGGACGCATATAGAGCCGTCAGCACGCCGTTCGCTGCCTCGAGCGCATCGAAGCCGGTATCGGGGCGGGCGGCATGGGCCGAGCGTCCGAGCAACTCGACTCCCAGATGAAGGCAACCATTATGGGCGGTCACGACCGAGTAGGCGAAGCCCGCGCCGATGGCGAGGTCAGGCCGGCTCAGGCCGGTTTCGAGCAGCCGCTTGGGGCCGATTTCACCGCCCGCCTCCTCGTCGTAGGTGAAATGGAGCTCGACTGTGCCGGCGATGTTCCCGGCGACCTCCTGCAGGGCGAGGAGCGCGAAGGTGTAGGTCGCGAAGTCCGACTTGGAGACCGCGACGCCTCGCCCATACATGACGCCATCCACAACCTCGGCACCGTACGGATCCTTGGTCCATCCCTCGCCCGGCGGAACGACGTCCCCATGGGCGTTAAGTGCAATGGTAGGACCGTCGCCAAACTTGCGACGTACGATCAGGTTGGAGGCCGATACCATGCCATTGGCCTGGACGACCGAGGCCGGCACCAGGTCCACCTCCACCGGAAGGCCCAGATCCTCCAGCAGTTCCTTGGTGCGGGCGGCAAGGGGCGCGCAGTCCCCCTTTGGATTGTCGGACGGGACCTTCACGAGTTCGGCGAGAAAGGCCTCCGCCCGAGGTCGACTGGCTTCTAGGAACGTGTCGATGGTGTCGAAGATGGAAGTCATGACGATGCCTCAGGGGGAATGAGGTCGCGCAGGACGCGCAGCAGGACCCGCACGGCGACGTCCGCGTCCTCGACCGTGATGCTCTCGAGGGGATTGTGGCTGATGCCCGACTTGCAGCGGACGAACAGCATCGCGGCCGGGCAGCATTCCGCCATGGCCATGGCGTCGTGCCCCGCTCCACTCGCCAGATACTTCACTGGCAGGCCTTCCGCACGCAGTGCCTGGGCGAGCCAGCGCTGCAGGCGCGGCGCACAGGCCATGGCGCGCTGATCATGTTCGCGGCCGATCGAACAGGCGAGCCCGCGGCTCGCGGCGATCCGCTGGATACCCTGCACGACCTCACTGGCCGCCTGGCCCCGGATCAGGTCGTTCGGCGCACGCAGGTCGACCGTGAACAGGACACGGCCCGGAATGACGTTCACCGCGCCGGGCTGCGCGTCGATGCGGCCAACGGTGCCCACGAGCTCGGGAACGGCGGCACAGCGCCGCTCGACGAACAGGATCATCTCGGCAGCACCGGCCAAGGCGTCGCGCCGGTGACCCATGGGCACGGTTCCGGCGTGGCCGGCCATGCCGTCGAGGCAGACGACCATGCGCGATTGACCCTGGATGGCCGTCACGATGCCCACTGCCCGATCCTCCGCCTCAAGGACCGGGCCTTGCTCGATATGGACTTCCAGGAAGCCCCGGATCGATCCTTGGGAATAGGCCGCTTCCCCCAGCCGGTCCGGATCGCCGCCAAAGGCGCGCAGCGCGTCGGCGAGGCTCGTACCGTCCCGGTCCCGCACCTCGAACACGGCCGGATCGAGCGTGCCGCAGATCGCCCGCGATCCCAGGAACGTCGTAGTGAACCGCACGCCCTCCTCGTCGCAGAACGCCACGACGTCGATGGGAAACGGCAGCCTGTCCCCCTGCTGGTGAAGGGCATGCACCGCGTCGATGCCGCTCAAGATGCCCAGAGGCCCGTCATAGCGCCCGGCAGCCACGACGCTGTCGATGTGAGAGCCAATCAGAAGAGCCGGTGCGTCCGGGTCGTCGCCCTCGTACCGTCCGATCAGGTTGCCGATCACATCGACGCGGGTGATCATCCCCGCCTCGTGCATCCATGCCCTGACCTGTTCCAGCGCCTGACGGTGCGCCGGGGTGAACGGCAGGCGGGTGAGCCGGTCCGAGTCGGAGGAAATCCGACCGAGCTGGTCGAGCCTCGCCATCAGCCTTGGGCCGAACCGGAGGTCGGTCATGCCGGGGGATGCCGGGCCAGCCAGTGCTCGGCGATGTCGATCCGGCGGGTGACCCACACCTTCTCGTGCCCCTGGACATGGTCCAGGAAGCGGGCAAGCGCCGCGGCACGCCCGGGGCGCCCGGCCAGCCGGCAGTGCAGGCCGATCGACATCATCTTGGGCGCGCCCCGGCGGCCCTCCTCGTAGAGCACGTCGAAGCTGTCCTTGAGGTAGGTCAGAAACTGCTCGCCGGTGTTGAAGCCCTGGTTGGTCGCAAAGCGCATGTCGTTGGCGTCCAGCGTGTAGGGGATCACCAGCTGGTCGTGGCGGCCCACCTGCACGTAGTAGGGCAGGTCGTCCGCATAAGAGTCGGCGAAATAGTCGAAGCCGCCTTCGGCGCAGACCAGGGGCAGCGTGTTCGGGCTGCAACGGCCGAGATACCAGCCTCTCGGGCGGCTTCCGGTCACGGCCGCATGGACGTCGATTGCAAGGCGCATGTGCTCGCGCTCGATCTCTAGCGGGACGTGCTGGTAGTCGATCCAGCGGTAGCCGTGGGTGGCGATCTCCCACTCGGCTTCCTTCATGGCGGCCACCGCCTCGGGATGCCGGGAGAGCGCCATCGCCACACCGTACACGGTGAGCGGCAGGTCGCGCTCGGTGAACAGGCGGAACAGGCGCCAGAAACCCGCCCGTGACCCATACTCGTAGATCGATTCCATGTTCATGTGGCGGGCACCGGCGATCGGCTGTGCGCCCACAATCTCGGACAGGAAGGCCTCGGAAGCAGGATCGCCGTGGAGGACGCAGTTCTCACCGCCCTCCTCGTAGTTCAGCACGAACTGCACGGCGATATGGGCGCCGTCCGGCCAGTCGGCGAACGGAACCGAGCGGCCATAGCCCACCATATCGCGCGGATAGAGGTTCAAGGCGTCGCTCCCCCCGAGGTCGTCCCCGGCAGTTCTAGCGAAGTGCGGCCAGCACTCCCAGGGGCGATGACCAGCGTTGCGATCCGGCAGCGGCACCGTCAATCTCCGCCCGGTCGGCTGGACGAGGGAAGCAGGTGCGCATCAAGGTCATCAACCCCAACACGACCGCGAGCATGACCGCCAAGATCGCGGCGGCGGCGCGGGCGATCGCCCTGCCCTCGACCGAGATCATCGCCGCCAGCGGCACGACCGGCCCCGCCTCGATCGAAGGCAACTACGACGAGGCGGTGGCGACGGTCGGCCTGCTGGAGGAGGTCCGACGGGGCGAAGCGCAGGGCTGCGACGGCTATGTCATCGCCTGCTTCGGCGACCCTGGACTGCTGGCGGCGCGCGAGATCGCAAGCGGCCCTGTGCTTGGCATCGCGGAGGCGGCCTTTCACGCTGCGTCGATGGTCGCCACGGGCTTCTCGGTGGTGACGACGCTCGGACGCTCCACGGTCATCTGCGAGCATCTCCTGCACCGCTACGGCTTCGAACGGATCTGCCGGCGGGTGCGGGCGACCGATCTGCCGGTCCTGGAACTGGAGAACCCCCGGTCCGACAGCCGACGAATCATCACCGAGGAATGCCGGCGTGCCCTGGCCGAGGATCGCGCCGGTGCCATCGTGCTGGGCTGTGCGGGCATGGCCGACCTCGCACGCGACCTGTCGGACGAGCTGGGCGTACCGGTGATCGACGGAGTGGCCGTGGCGGTGACGATGGTGGAGGGCCTGGTGCGGCTGGGACTGAAGACCGCCAAGAACTTCGACCTCGCCTACCCCATCACCGGCAAGAGTTGGACCGGCCGGCTCGCGGACATGGCGCCATGAGCATCGATCCAATCGCCTTCCTCCGCGGCCTGTTCGGCCAGGCGGTGCAGGCCGCCGACCCCCTGTTCGCCGTGCCGCCCCATCTGCCCCCGCCACCCAAGGGCCGCACGGTCGTGGTCGGCCTCGGCAAGGCGGCCGCGGTGATGGCCCAGGCGGTCGAGCGCCACTGGCCGGGGCCGATCGAGGGCGTGGTGGTCACCCGTGACGATCACGAGGCACCGACCGACCGGATCACCGTGCTGTCGGCCTCGCACCCGGTCCCGGACGAGCGGTCCGAGGCGGGAGCGAGGCGGCTGCTGGACGCGGTGGCCGGGCTGACGGCCGATGACCTCGTGCTCTGCCTGGTCTCGGGCGGCGGCTCGGCCTTGTGCGCCCTGCCGGCCCCGGGCCTGACGCTCGCCGACAAGATCGCGGTCAACAAGGCGCTGCTGCGCTCGGGCGCCTCGATCGACGAGATGAACTGCGTGCGCAAGCACCTGTCCGGGTTCAAGGGCGGCCGGCTGGCGCGCGCGGCCGCCCCGGCGAAGCTGGTGGCGCTCCTGATCTCGGACGTGCCCGGCGACGACCCGGCGGTGATCGCGTCCGGGCCGACCGTACCCGATCCCACCAGCTTCGCCGATGCGCTGGCCCTGGTCCGGCGCTACCGGCTGGACCTGCCCGACGCGGTGCGCCGGCACCTGGAGGAGGGAGCCGACGAGACGCCGAAGCCGGGCGACCCCGCCTTCGCCCATGTCGAGAACCGGCTGATCGCCGCCCCGCAGCGCTCGCTCGAGCGCGCCGCCGCGTTCGCCCGGGCCAAAGGGATCCGGCCCGTCCTGCTGGGCGACGCGCTGGAGGGCGAGGCACGCCAGGTCGCGACCGTGATGGCCGGGATCGCGCGCTCGGTGCGACGCCATGGCGAGCCGGTAGCGGCTCCCTGCGTGCTGCTGTCGGGTGGCGAGACTACCGTCACGGTGCACGGCAACGGGCGGGGCGGCCGGAACGTCGAGTTCCTGCTGGGCCTGGCGGTCGCGCTGCAGGGCGAGGCCGGCGTATACGGGATCGCCGGCGACACGGATGGGATCGACGGTGCGGAAGACGTGGCGGGTGCGGTGGTGACGCCGGACACGCTCGGGCGGGCAGCAGCACTCGGGCTCGACGCGCGGGCCATGCTCGACGACAACGATGCCCATAGCTTCTTCGAGAAGCTGGGCGACCAAGTGGTGACCGGACCGACGCTTACCAACGTCAACGACATCCGGGCCGTGCTGGTGATGTGAGGGGACGGGACGATGGGGCTGTCGGTCTGGCTGGCGTTCGTGGCGACCGCGATCGGCATCCTGGTGATCCCGGGGCCGACCATCTCGCTGGTGATGTCCTATGCGCTGAGCCAGGGCTCGCGGGCGGCCGCCGCCATCGTGGCCGGCGTGGCCCTGGGCGACCTCACCGCCATGAGCCTGTCCCTGGTGGGCCTGGGCGCCCTGCTCGCGACCTCGGCGACGCTGTTCACGGCCCTCAAATGGATCGGCGCCACCTACCTCGTCTATCTCGGCATCAAGCTCTGGCGCGCCCCGCTCGAGGCTGCCGACACGACCGCTACGACCGTGCCGGCCAAGGTCATGTTCGGCCATGCCTGGCTGGTAACGGCGCTGAACCCGAAGAGCATCGTGTTCTTCGTGGCCTTCGTGCCCCAGTTCATCGACCCGCACCGCCCCTACCTGCCCCAGGCCCTGATCCTGATCGCGACCTTCGTCGTCCTGGCCGCCGCCAATGCCGGTGCCTATGCGCTGGTGGCGTCGCGCCTCAAGTCGGCCATCCGGCGGCCGTCCGTGCAGCGCTGGGTGAACCGGACCGGCGGCACGGTGCTCGTCGGTGCGGGGGTGGCGGCGGTGGCATGGAAGCGGACGGGGTGAGCCAAACAGCCCTCCTACAGTGATTCATCCACGCGGCACCGGCACCTCCACCCCTAGCCGCTCGGCCCATGGCATCAGCGCCGGCATGATTGAGGGATGGAGGACAGCACCTTCGGCCAGGGCCCGGCGCTTCTTCGACATGGCGGCTTGCCCTGGCAGGCGGACGCCTTCCACGCCCGGGCGGGGCGGGTTGGTGCGGCAGGCTTCAGCGATGTGGTCGATCTGGCGGTGGAACCCGGCAAGGCCCGCGAAGGCGGCGGGGTCGATGACCTGGACCCAGACCGAGGCGCCCCAGCCCTCGCCCGGATCGGCGCGGCCGAAGGCGGAAAGCCCCTGGGTCAGCGCCTCGATAGTCAGCGCCAGGCCGTAGCCCTTGTGGCCATGGTCGATCCCGCCGGTTGGCAGGATCGTGCCAGGCGGGTCGGTGGTGAAGACCTTGGGGTCGTTGGACGGCTGGCCGTCGGCGGTGAGCAGCCAGGGATGGTCGAAGGTCCTGCCCTCCGCGAGCAGGCGGTTGGACATGCCGTTCGTGGTGATCGAGGCGGACGTGTCGATCAGGATGGGATCGCCCGAGGTCGGGATGCCGAAGGCATAGGGGTCGGGAGTGAAGACCGGCCGGGTGCCGCCGAACGGTGCCACCGAGCAGACGTTCGGGTCGGAGCAGGCGATGTGGATGAGCAGGCCCTGCTCGGTGGCTTTCGGCAGATAGGTGGCCAGGCAGGCGATATGGTGGGCGCGGCGGATCGAGACTGCGCCGATGCCGGCCGTGCGCGCCATGGCGATGGCCTCGTCCACGGCCTTGGCCGTGAGCCAGACGCCCGGCAGGCGGCGGCCGTCCAGGGTCAGCGTCGCGGCCTTGCGGGCGATCTCCTCGGGCTCGCCGTCGGTCGCCATCGAGCCTTTCTGCACCTCGGCCAGATAGGGACCGGCCAGCGCCAGGCCATGGGTAGTGTGGCCCATCAGGTCGGCGTCGACCAGGAGACGGGCGGTCACCTCCGCCTTGTCCGGCGAGAAGCCTACCTTGCCGAACAGCGCGCCTGCAAACGCCACCAGTGCTTCCACCTCGAACCGATCCGCCGTCACCCTGCCGTCCTCCAGCCGTTGCCGCGCCGAACCTAGGGAGTGCGCCGCCGCCGATCCAGCCCGGCGGCGGCACCCCATGGGAAATGCTCCCGCGGTCAGCCGATCAGCGGCTGGGCGTTGCGCGGCCGATAGGCCAGCTTCTCCCCCACCTTGTCGGCATCGTTGGCCAGCAGCACGACCTCCTTGCCGAAGCGCTGCTTCACGCTCGGATGCAGTTCCTCGCCGATCGTCGGCAGCGGATGGCCGTCTTCGTCCAGCGGCCGGTAGAGCCGCTCGAACACGCTGACATCGATCGTCTTGCCGGCGATCTGCCGGATGGTCGGCGTGAGCCTGTCCTTGCGCGAGAAGTTCAGGCGGGATTCGTGCTGGGGGGCCAACGGGTCGTCCTTGGGGGGCAGCATGGTCCAGTCGAGCTTCAGCCCGGACTTCTCCGCCTCCTCGGCCATCCAGCGGAGCGGGATGTCCGCCAGCCCGCGGTCATGGTAGCCGCCACCGACGTCGGAATGGGCACCGGCGAACCAGACCTGCCGGATGTCGACGCCTGGCGGCAGCTTGCCCGTCCACAAGGTCGGGACGAACTCGTCGCGGTGCTCGTCGATCGCCAAAGCGTGCCGGCCGATCTTCACGATCCGCGACGGGGTCGTGTCGTGGAACTCGTACTCGTCGTCGGTGAGCGCCCCCAGGACGGTGGTCGGAATGCCCAGCGCCCCTACCGTGTCCCAGACACCCAGGAAGGCGACCTGGACGTCCTGGTGGCTGTCTGTCTTGCAGGTCGCGCAGAAATTCGGCGGGCTCCTGTCCTCGCCCGTCCGGTAGTAGTCCCAGGCCGCCCTGAGGTCGGCCAGCTTCTCGCGCTTGAGCAGGCCGCAGCAGCCGATGAAGCCCACCAGGCTGCGAGCGGTGAAGGCGCCGCGGGAAAAGCCGAAGATGTGGATCGTGTCGCCCGGCACGTAGTTCTGGGCCAGGAACATGTAGCCGGAGATGATGTTGTCATCGATGCCGAGCCCGGTGGCTCCCCCCAGCAGCTTCTGCAGGGCGATGCCTGTCGAGCCCACGCCGCGCAGGTAAAGGGTAAGCTGCGGCTTGCCGCCGGTCTCGCTGTTGGCCCGCACGGCGCGGGCGATCCGGGCGACGTTGGTCTCGGCCTCCTTGCTGTCGGCACTGTTCCAGGTACCGTCGAAACACAGGACCAGGCGTTTCATTGGCGGACTCCAAGGATCATCCCGCATCGTAAGGAATCACAGCGCTCCCGGCATGGCAATGGGCTGCTGCCAAAGCCTGCTGCTCGGGTTCGTTCGTGCATCCCGCTCTCCCTCACCTGGGCTGGCTGCACGCCGGCAGGTCCTGCACCCAGGCTGGCGGCCCGAGGCCGTCGCTGCCGTACTTCAGCAGGAAGGTCTCCACGGTGGCGTGCATGGGCGTGGGCCAGCGCTCGGCGATGTGGCAGCGCAGCCGGGCCAGCTCGACCAGGGCGAACTGCATGGGCGTGGTCGGCGGCGGCAGCGGCTCCGGTTCGATCGTGCCGTTCACCTCCTTCGGCGGTGCCTCCAGCAGGGGCGGCGTCGGCACAGGCGGCTCTGGCCGGTGGGCCGGCTCTGCCGGCGGCTCGGGTTCGTTCGTGCCGTCCGGCTGATCGGGCCGGTCGTCGTTGGCGGGCTCGGGTTCGTCCGTGCAGCTTTCCGCCTCCTCCGGTGCTTCGGCTCCCTCCTCCGGTGCTTCGGCTCCCTCCACCGGGGCCGCCACGCCACGGCGCAGCTGGTCCAGGTCCTTCAGTGCCCGGGCAAAGGCACGGTCGGCCTCGGCCAGGTAGCGCAGGATGGTGGACAGCGACGTGCGCCCTGGTCGCTGACGAGCAGGCGGATCAGGGGGTGGGTGGCACCGATCTGGACGTCCGACGGGTAGAGGCACCAGAACGAGCGCTCAAGTTGCTGGGCGCGCTCGGAGCGCCACAGCGCCCGGACCATGCGGGCGCAGATCGCGGCCTCCAGGGCGCAGGCGGGCTGGAAGCGGGCGTGGATGGCCTCGTCCAGCTGGTCGAAGGCCGCCTGGTCCTCGTTGCCGATGAAGGCGAGCCTGGCGGAGCGCAGGCCGAAGCTGCGGGCGTTCTGGGAGGAGCGGGCCTTGCCCTTTGGCGTGGTGGGGCCGGTGGAGCGCTGGCCGTTGCGGCGCGACGCTTCGGCCTGGGCTGGGGTGGGGGAGCGGGGCATGGGGGCATCCGGGGCAGAAGGACGATGATCCTCCTCAGGGTGTACCTAGGATCCTGATCCTTGACAACTGGAATGGGTTCTCCGCCCGCCGGAGTCAACACCGAGGCACACACCTCAAGCTGCGATGTCGACCACTAGCTTGCCCGATGCGTCCCGGCTGGTTAGCGCGGCATGGGCGTCCGCCACATGGTCCAGGCAGAAGCGGCGGGGATCCAGCGACGGGACGAGCTTGCCTTCCTCCACCAGCCGGGTGGCTTCGTGCAGGATCTTGCCGTGATGCGCCCTGCCCTCGCCCGTCAGCAAAGGCAGGAGCGTGAAGACGCCCGAATAGCTGGCTGCGCGGAACGACAGCGGCGCCAGCCGGTGGGTGCCCCAGCCCAGGGCGCTCACCACATGGCCGAAGCGGCGCACCGCCTCGAACGCGGCATCCAGTGCCGGCCCGCCGACCGTGTCGTAGACGAGGTCGAAGCCTTGCCCGCCAGTGTGCGCGGCGACATGGTCGGCCATCGGAACGGCGCGATCGAGAGCCACGGCATCCAGCCGCTCGATGCGCGCCGCCTGCCCTGCGGATCCGGTGGCGAAGACCTGCGCTCCCATGGCGCGGGCGAGCTGGATGGCCATCTGCCCGACCCCGCCGGCGCCGCCCTGGACCAGAACCCTCTGCCCCCGCTGGATGCGTGCCCGGTCGACCAGCCCCTCCCAGGCCGTGATGAACGCCAGCGGCAGGGAGGCGGCCTCGCGCATCGTGAGGTTCACGGGCTTGCGGGCCAGGAGGTCGGCATCGACCGCTGCATACTCGGCAAGCGAGCCCTGGATCCCGCCGACACCGCCGGTCATCCCGTACACCTCGTCGCCAGGCTTCCAGGCGGCCGCCCCCTGCCCTGCCGCTTCCACCGTGCCGGCCAGGTCGATCCCCAGGATGGCGGGCAGCCTGTGGCCGGCATGGGGTGTCGTGCCCGCCCTGATCTTGGCGTCGAGCGGATTGACCCCGCTGGCAGCGATCCGCACCAGCACCTGGCCCGGCCCCGGCACGGGGCGCCGGACCTGCCGAAGGTGGAACGGCCCGTTCTCCGTCTCGAGCACGGCTGCCTGCATGCTGGGAAATGTCGTTCCGGTCATCCTGAACTGCTCCCGCGAGGGTGGATGACCCGAGGGTAGATCTTCAAGATCGTATGGAAACGAAATAGATCGTATCGAATGCATGCGATTTTGTTTGGGCTGGCATGGAGTGGAGTGACCTCCGGATCTTCCTGGCGATTGCCCGGGCGGGCACGCTCGGCGCGGCAGCGCGGCAGGCTGGCCTTACCCAGCCCACGATGGGCCGCCGCCTGCGCGCACTGGAGCAGGCGGTCGGGCAGACGCTGTTCCAGCGGACGAGCGACGGGATGGTGCTGACCGACGAGGGCCAGTCCGTGCTCGCCCATGCCGAGCGGATGGAGGAGGAGGCGATTGCCCTGGAGCGCCAGCTGGCCGGCCGTGGCGGCCAGCTCAGTGGCCTCTTGCGCGTGTCATGCTCGGACTGGTTCGGCAGCCATGTGCTGGCCCCGGTTCTGGCGCACTTCGCCAGCCTTCATCCGGGCGTCACGATCGAGCTCCTGACCGAGGCCCGGCTGCTGAGCCTCGCCCGGCGGGAGGCGGACCTCGTCTTCCGGATCCGCCCGTTCGAGGAGCCGGAGGTCGTCCAGCGCAGGCTGATGCACATGGCGTACGGGCTCTACGCGCCTGTCGGCATGGACGCGCCAGTGGCCGGCGACGGGACCGGCTGCCCGCTCGTCACGATGGATACCGGCTTTGGCGGGATGCCCGACGTCGCATGGCTGCAGCGGATGCTGCCGCGCGCCCGGATTGCGTTTCGCAGCAACAACCGTGACGTCCAGGCCCGGATGTGCGCGCGCGGCGTGGGCCTGGCGGTGCTGCCGCGTCTGCTGGCCGACGGCATGGCGGGCCTGTACCCGGTCGACCTGGGCGAGCCGCCGCCCGGGCGGGACGTGTGGCTGGGCTATCACCGCGACCTCAGGCGGCTCGGACGGCTGCGGGCGCTGCTGGCCCTGGTGATCGAGCGGTTGGGCAGCTGACACGGGGCCTGCCCGAACCGGCGCCACGCGCAAGATGGGGGACAGCTTCAGACCTGCGCCTGCCCCCGATCACGCACGCAGCGCGTCGGCAACCCGGCTGCGATAGGCCAATGCCGCAGGCAGGATCGCCAGCACCAGGCCGATGACGACGATGCCGGCGACGAGCCAGAGTTCGGGCAGGCCCAGGGCGACCGGCAGGGCGATGCTGGTGCGCTGCTCGAACAGGGCCGAGACGGCGAACGCGCTGGCCCAGCCCACCAGCAGGCCCAGCAAGGCGCCGCCCGTCAGCATCAGCGCCACGCTCAGCCAGATCGCGGAGAAGACGAAGGCGCGGGATGCGCCCAGCGCCCGCATCACGCCGATCAGGCGGCGCCGATGGGACAGGCTCGCCAGCACCGCCAGCAGGACCGCCCCGATCACCAGGACCTGCGTCAGCACGGAGATGACGGCGACGAGGTCGCGCACGTCGCCGAGCCGGGCGTAGAGCTGCACCAGCACCTCCGCCGGGAACACCGCGATCGTGCCGCGCTCGTTGGAGCGGAAGGCGGAGCGCAGGCCGTAGGCGGCGGCGAAGGTCGCGGGCTTGACGGCGATGGCCGGCACGCCCGGCAGTTCGGCCTCGTCCCAGGGCGGACCCACCGGCACCACGTCGAGGTCGGGCTCTCCCCCAGGTCCTTGCGGCCAGAGGCGTGCCTCGTCGACCTGGTGGCCCAGCGGTAGCGAGTGCACCCACCAGACCGCTTCGATCGGCACCAGGATCGCCTTGTCCCAGGGATTGCCCTGCCGCGCCAGTCGGCCGACGACGGCCAGCGTGAAGCCGTGATGGTCCTCTTCGTCGTCCATCTCGAGCTGCCCGTGGCTTGGCTCGAACCGGTCGCCGACCTGCAACGGGACATCCGCGCCGACCACGACCTCCTGGAGGCGTTCGAACACGCGCCCCTCGGCAGGCGCCATCCTGCCGCCGCGCGTGACGAAGGCGGGGGTCGACCCGACGATGGCGTGGCCGCGCCAGTTGTCGCCAAAGCCGATCGGTGCCGCATAGGTGACATCGGGCCGGCGCTCCAGCTCGGCCAGCAGCCGGCCCGGGATCAGCTCGATCGCCGCCGGCTGGAGGTAGACGGTGCTGAGCACCAGCTGGGTCTCGCTGCCGCGTGCGCCGATGATGAGGTCGAAGGCGTCGGCGGCCCGAGCACTGCCCTGCCGCAATGCCCGCTCCTGCGCCGAGACCGCGACCCCCAGCCCGACCGCCAGGGCGACCAGCACGACGACGGCCAGGGTTCCGGCCAGGCTCTGGCGGAGGTCGGCCCACACGAACGGCCAGGGATTGAACAAGGCTCAGGCAAGCTCGTAGCTAGCGTCGACCAGCCGTACGCGGCTGACGAAGCCCGTCTCCTCGTCGATCTCCGTGCCGAGCGACAGGGTGCCGGTGACCAGGATCGGCTGGTTGAAGTCGACCCAGTCCTGCTGCCCGGCAAGGCGCACGAGCACGATGTCGTTCGGCCAGTTCAGCTCGCTGTCGCAGAACGGGCAGACCGCCATTGGCAGCTTGGTGAGCACGAAGAAGCTGGCGTCCGGCTTGAGCGGCGGCGCCATGAAGCCCGGCACGGTCACCGTCTTGTCGGCCAGCGCCAGCGCCTGCGGGGAGAACTCAGCTCCGCGGGCATAGAGATCACGGATACGGATGCGCTCGGCCGCAAGACCTGGCCGGGCCAAGCAACAGCCTGCCGCCATCACGAGCGCGGTCCAGCGTCGAGTGAGCCCGGCCATCGGCCAGCTCCTACGGTGCATCCGCGCGCTGGCTGGCGCGCTCGCTGATCTTCGAGGCGAAGTCCATGACATGGAAGGTGTAGTTCTCTTCCACCGTGCCCTGGAACAAATGCGACCACGGGCCGATCGCGTAGATGCCGAGATCCTCGCCGCCATGCGTCTCGCTCTGCATGGGCACCAGCGTCTGCTGGATGAAGTCCGGATCGGTCGCCTCCTCCATGGTCAGCATGCGCCGCTCCTGGCCGCCCTTCTGGCCGCCGGGGCCATTGGCGAAGGAGACGGTGGTGTAGGGCTTGCCGTCCATGCCCAGGATCGGCTCGTTATCGACGCCGACCGAGACGCCGAGGATCGGGTTGCCGCGCTTGGCATAGCCCGCGATGGTCAGCGTATGGCTGTGGTCGCCGGTGACGACCACCAGGGTCTCGTTCAGGTCGACCTTGCGCATGATCGTCTTGACGGCCTCGTTCAGCGCCACGGCGTCGGTCATGGTGCGGTACGCATTGCCGGCGTGGCTGCCATGGTCCACGCGCCCGCCCTCGACGAGCAGCACGTAGCCCTCCGGGTTCTTCGACAGCATGTCGATCGCCTTGTCGGTCATCTCGGCCAGCGACGGCTCGCCCGCCTTGTCCTTGGGACGATCGTAGTCGTACTCCATGTGCGACATCTCGAAGAGACCCAGCACGTGATCGACATTGTCCGGGTCGAGCTTGTCGAACTGTTCCTTGTTCCAGACGAAGGCGCCGCTGTTGCCGTAGCGGGACAGCCATGCCTGGGTCAGGTCCTTGCCGTCCTTGCGCTTGCCCTTCTTGCCTTCATCCTCCGGGTCGGCCGCGGTCGTCGGCAGGAAGTTGGCCCGCCCGCCGCCGAGCGCCACCTCGAGCCCGTCGCCGAACTTCATCTCGACCAGTTGCCGGGCGATGTCCGCGCATCCCTGCGCGATGGCCTCCGGCGTCATCGCGGCATCCGACTCCCAGTCCCGGTTGGCGATATGGGCGTAGGTGGCGCCAGGCGTCGCATGGGTGATCGTCGCGGTCGTCACGGCGCCCGTGGACATGCCGATGGTCTCGGCCATCTCCCACAACGTCGTCACGGTCTTGGACTTCTGGTCTTCGCAGCTGTCGAGCTTCGCGGTGTGGTCCAGCCCCATCACGTCGTTGATGGTCTTCACCCCGGCCGTCATGGCGACCGCGCTGGGTGCCGAATCGGTGATCTGCGCATCCGCCGAATAGGTCTTGGCGGCGGCCAAGTGCGGAAAGGCCTCCCAGGACAGAACGTTCGATTCGCCATCGACCCCGCGCTGCTGGCCCTCGAAGATCCGGGCCGCCGTGACCGTGGAGAAGCCCAAGCCGTCGCCGACCACCAGGATCACGTTCTTGGCGCGATTGGTGTTGTTCTGCTGGGTAAGTACCTGTTGAAGCTGACCCTGTGCCTGCTTGAAGTAGGGATCGTCGCCTTGCACCAGTCTGGCATCCTGCGCCAGCGCCGAACCGGCAGCGGTGCAGACGAGGCAAGTCGTCGCCACCAATCGTGAGATCCTGACCCGAGCGATCATTCTACGCTCCCTGTTCTGTTGCTTCTGGGTTGGCCACGTGACCACGACGAGCGAATGTGACAGTCTGATGACAGCCTGACTACCCCGTTTGCTTCGGATCACCGGTAAATGCGGTGCTGCCCGGCAAGAGCAGGATCCGTGCATGAGCCCTACGAACAGCATCCCGGTGAACCAGCTTCAGTTGCGCAACCTACGGGTGGCCTTCGCCTCGGCCGGAGCGCCCGTGCTCGACATCGAGGCGCTGGACATCGAGGCTGGATCGCAGGTGGCGGTCACCGGGCCGTCGGGCTCGGGCAAGACCACGCTGGCCTATGCGCTGACCGGCATCCAGACGATCGACCGCGGCGAGATCCGCTGGGGCGGCGTCGACCTGGCCAAGCTCAGCGAGAGCGCCCGGGACGGCTGGCGGCGGCGCCATCTGGGCCTGGTATTCCAGAACTTCCACCTGGTGCCCGGCCTCACCCCGCTCGCGAACGTCCTGGCGCCCTGCTACTTCGACGCCCTTCGGCCGAGCAGCGGGCAGGTGGCGCGGGCAAAGGAGCTGCTGGAGCAGATGAAGGTGCCGACGGCACGGCCCGACGCTGCCATGCTGTCGCGGGGCGAGCAGCAACGCGTGGCGATCGCCAGGGCCTTGCTGCACGACCCGCCGATTCTCGTCGCCGACGAACCGACAGCGTCGCTCGACGAGCGGAGCGGCGCGCAGGTGATCGAGCTGCTGACCGACACGAGCCGCGTAGCCGGGCGCACGCTCATCATGATCACGCATGACGTTCGGCTGGTAGACGCCGCCAGCCGCTGCATACTGCTGGCGGCTGGACATCTCGACCAGGGGGGCCATAGCCGCACCAGCCCTGGCCACCTGAACGAGCTGTTCGGCTTTTAGGAGGGCAGACCCATTCCTTGGTAGAGCTGCCGGAACGGTGGATGGGTCATCAGGCCGCGGCCCAGTGCCACCTCGGTCAGCACCAAATGGGGCACCGCATTGCCCTCCATCAGCACGACCCCTGGGCCGGTCACGGCCAGGTCCCAGCCGATCAGCGGGTGCGAGAGGTCCGCCGCCGCCTGCTGGGCAACGCTCACGGCCATCTGAAGATGTGGCACCTCGAACCCCTCGAACCGGAAGCCCGTGTCGGGGTGCGCGGCACAGACCTTGCCGCCATACTCGAAGAACTGCCGAGCCAGCCGCAGCAGCCGGCCGGTCTCCAGATCGATGCCGACGGCAATGCCGCCCTGGCTCGCATTGTCCACGATGCTCCGGCCCATCCCCAGGCGCAGGATCGCGGCGATCACAGCCGGCGGCTGGCCCGGCGCACGGCAGGTGAGCAGTCGGATCGTGTTGATGCTGCCGGGGTAGATGGCGGCGAGGGCCGGGTGCTGGACCAGGGTCTCCTGAAACAGGAAAGGCCGCGCACGGGTATCCTCATACAGCTCGGCCAGATCGGCATCCGCCCTGTCGATGCGCCGGCACCCGTCTCCCTGCATCCCGCCCACCGGCTTGACGAAGATGCTGCCATGGCTGGACCGCGCGCGCAGTTCCTCCACCAGGGCCTTGAACGCGGCAAGGTCGTCAACCTGCCGTTCCGCTCCGTCGACCCAGAACGTCCTGCCCTCGTTGTGCGCGAACTGGCGCGCGAGCGGGAAATTCCTGCTGCGAAACCATGCCTCGAAGCGCAGCTTGTCCTCGAGCAGCCCATGCTCGTCGCTCGCCTTCAGCCGGTCGACCAGCGACGTGATCTGATCCCCATAAAGGTACTCGGTGTGCGGCCCCGCATCCTTGCGATAGGCGAAGGAGTGGAAATAGCGCCATGGGAACTTGCCGCTGCTCCTTGCCATGTCGCCAGCCTCGCGGATCATCCGGATCAAGGGCTTGCGTTGAGGATCGCCCAGAACCTGGCGGACCTCGCCCAAGCGCATCGCTACCTTTGCCATGTTAGGCATTGTCTTTTGGCCCCTTGTCGGCAGCGGTTCTCGGACTGTTCCGGCTCTACCCGCAACGTCCTCGTCAGCCGCGTTTTGGACAAACAGACTGTTCGCCCAAGGGTGGTTCCCGGAGAACGCGAACCGTCGGCTTCCCCCGATGATCGGCCGGCGTCGGCCGGACCCAGCGGGCCTAGATCGGAACGGCGTCGCGGTCGCATTCCGCCAGGAACGCGGCGAATTCCTTGTCCATGATGCCCCGGTCCGTGGCGAGCTGCGGGAGGTCGAAGTCGCCCCCGACATTGAGCTCGACCAGCAACGGACCGTCCGGGCACATCGCCACGTCCCAGGCCTGGAACCGCAACGGGGCGAAGGAGCGCGCCGCGTCGAGGGTGAGTGCCACGAGTTCATGCCAGCCCGGCAGCGTGAAGCCGAGGAGCCGGGCGCCACTGTCCGGGTGCAGCTCGGGCTCCTCCAGCGCCAACCCATAGCCGCGCACGGCCCGGAGCACTCTGCCGGTCTGCGGGTCCAGCGCGCACAGGATATTGCCCGGGCGCCAGAAATTATCGGCGATGTTCGCACCGGCAGGCACCTTCCACAGGGCCCGGAGCACCATCGGCCCCGACGGCCGAAGGGCGACGACCAGCCGGACCGTCGCCAGCCGCGGACCGCAGACGGCGGCGATGGCGGGATGCGGTGCCTGCAACGCCTGGAAGACATATCCCCCGTCGGTCCGGGGATCGAGCGAGCTGGAGAAGGTGGCCAGGTCCATGGTCGATCCGTTCCAAAAGCGCAGCGCGTCGCTCGCCTGGTCGAAGGCCATGATGGCGTGGGCGCCATGGCTGAACATGCCGCGCACGGGCTTGGCAAAGCAGGGATAGCGCATGCCACCGCGCAGCAGATCCGCCAGCTCGGCAGCATCGCGCGGGCTGGGCACGCGTCCGAAGGCCCGGGCGGGAGGGTAGACGGCCAGGATCTCGGGAGTCGGATAGCCGAGCCCCTGCGCGACCGCGTGGAAGAGCAGCTTGTCGTGGGCGAGCAGCCACCAGCGGCGCGGGCTGGTGCGCTCATAGATCCGCGTCTGGGCAGCGTGGCCGCGAAAGGCCTGGCGCTCGGCGTCGGTATGCCGGTCGTCGTAGAGGCGGTAGTAGAAATACTCCTGCGCGGTGAGCCTGCCGGGCCCGCGCCTGAGCGCCACGATCTCCCGCAGCATCCGGCCGACGGGCTTGCCCGAGATCGCCGCAGCTTCACGAAGCGCCTCGGCCAGGTCGATTGTCGGCTTGGGCTTGCCGGCAGCGGCTCGATCCGCTGCGGCGGCCTTGGTCTCGCCCCCAGGCTGCACCACTGGAGGCCGCGCGGGCCCAGCGCCAGCCCTCGCCGCCGCGATGGCCAGCGACCCGGCCTCAGCTCCAAGTTTGAAGGGCTTCACCGACAGGCCGTGGATGGCCTTGCCGACCTTGCGGAGAAATCCGTCGCTCGCCATCCCTTGCCTTCTCTTCCTTGCATCCGGGCAAGCCGGCGTTCCGGCGCTGGCGCAAGGGCCGGCGACGGTACTGGGGCCGATAAGGAACGGAGGCGGACATGGGAGGTGCCGCGGCCGCTTCAGGCACCGGCGCGGGCGAGCGAGAAGGGCCCGCCCAGGCGGAAACGCCGCCCCGGCATGATCACCGGCCGACGGCCGCCACCGTTGCGGGCAGCGGGGCGCCGTTGACGGCCTGCGGCGCGGCTCGCATATCGCAGCCATGGAAAAGCCCACGAAGTTCGCGATCAAGCTCGAGGTCGGACTGACGCCGGCCATGGACCGGGCACTCACCCAATGGCGCCGGCGGCAGGCCGACCTGCCGACCCGGCCGGAGGCCATCCGCCGGCTGGTGGAGATCGGGCTCGAGGTGGAAACGGAGAAGCGGCTGCGCGCGCAGGACCGGCGGGGCGGCGATCAGGAGGACTAAAACGCGCCGTTTGTCAGTGATCGACTGACTCGCGTTGCCGGTCCGTTTGAGCCATCTTGCCTGATGGAGCCCGCACGATCCGTGCGCGGCCGATCAGGAGGAAGCCATCATGCCCGAATTCGTGATCGAGCGGACCATGCCCGGTGCTGGCAAGCTCTCGCCGGCCGAGCTCAAGGCCGCCTCGCAGACCTCGTGCGCCGTGCTGCGCGACCTGGGCCCCGATATCCAGTGGGTGCAGAGCTACGTCACCGACGACAAGATCTACTGCATCTACCGGGCGCCCGACCCGCAGCTCATCCGCGACCACGCCCAGCAGGCAGGCTTCCCCGCGGACCAGGTCGCCGCGATCCGCACCGTGATCAGTCCGATGACGGCGGAGTGACCTGAAGGGAGGCCGGCGGCGGGACGACGACCGTCAAGCAGCCCATGAGCGGCATGGCACGTCGACGCGGTTTGCAGCGATGGATGTTCTACGTGGCGCCGATGTCGGCCTCCCGTCGAAGGCCTCTTCGGAGGCCTGGCCGGGCGCAGGCTCAAGCCTGGCATTTCCTGCGCGATGGCGGACGTTCGAGCCGTCTTCCCGCCTTCTTGAATGGTCTGTCCACGGCGAGCCTCGACAGATTGAAGGCATGGGGGTCCCAGCCCGATCCGCTAGTCATCGCCTTCCTCCAGCCACTTCTGCATGACGACGCGAGGTGCGGGTTCAAAGCCGAGGTGTGTGTAGAACTCGACCACCTGGGTGTTCGTCTCGCGCACCAGCAGCATGACCTTGGCCACGCCTTTGTTCCTCAGCCATTGCTCCGCAGCCTCGACCATCGATCGGCCAATGCCCTGATTGCGGTGGGTCGGAGCGGAGGCAAGATAGTAGATCCAGCCGCGATGTCCGTCGTGGCCCACCATGACGCTGCCGACAATGGCATGGTCCACGTCGACCCCGACCAGAACGTCCGAACCTTCTTTGGCCCGGGCGAAATGGAAGTCCCGCGATGGATCATTGTAGCTGGTCACCAGGTTGCTGGCTCGCCACAAGGCTGAGACGTGCGCTTCATCCGCCTCGGTGGCGCTGCGGATGAGCAAGCGCGGCGCTGCGGCGTCGTCTTGTTCGTGCTTTGTCATTCCCGGCTTCCAACCAGATGGCTGCCCGAGGCGGATCGTAGGCGTCGCCACGGTAGCGCGACGAGGGGCAGTGCAGGAATCCAGGTGGTCGAATGGCGATCCCGGCGCAGGCGCGAGGAGGTCGAGAAGCCCGGCAGCTACAGGATCCGGGGCCTGCCGGCGGGACCGCCCTCGCCTCGCCTGAGCGTGCAGGATCGTCCATGCGAGTTGGATCGTGCCGACGGCGACATCGCCCTGTTCACCAGGTTCTTCCGCGCAGGCGTCTGAGTCTGCCTCACCGCCATGCGCCTTCCAGGGCGGCGGTGGCACGCGCATCGGGATCCTGTCCTGCCAGGGGATCATCCATGGAGCCGCGAAAGTCACCCCGCAGCGCTTTCAGCGCCGTTCGCTCCGCATTGATCTCCTGCATGGTGCGCACACCGAGCCGACGGAACACGGGTACGGGCGGGCACCATCCCTGGAGCGCGTGCTGCAGCAAGAAGGCGGCGACGCCGCCACTCAGGTACAGCCAGCGGCGATCGCGGGTCGCGCCGAGCACCAGGCTGGCAAGGGTGATGGTGGCGGCATTGGCCTCCAGCGTGCGCTCGATATCCCATTCATGGTCGAGCTCCCGCAGGCGCTGGTCGATGAGGTCCGGTCGCCTTGCGAAGTAGCGGGCACGCGCCTCGATCCTGGCGCGATGGTCCCGGCTGATGGCCTCGCTGCTGTGCAAGGCCACGCGTGACGTCGTCGGGGGCAGGTTAGACATGGAGTTTCTCCTTTCAGGTTGCCCGCGCTGTCGGGGGAACGGTCGGACTTGGCGACGAATGAGGGATTCAAGGTCAGGGGCACCACTCCTCTCGAAGCCCCAGGTCGTTTTACAGGGGATTACTTCCGGCGCGGCGGGAAGCGATTGAGGGGGATCTTGAGGTAGGAGGTGCCGTTCGGCTCCGGCTCGGGCAGCCGCCCGCCCCGCATGTTCACCTGCAGCGCATCCATCATGAGCCCCGGCAGCGGCAGCGTGGCGTCGCGTTCCTCGCGCATCCGCACGAACTCTTCCTCCGTGACGCCGTCACGGACGTGGATGTTGTGCGCGCGCTGCTCGGCGACGGTCGATTCCCAGCGCGGCTCGCGGCCTCCCGGCATGTAGTCGTGGCCGGTGAAGATCCGCGTCCGGGGCGGGAGATCCAGCAGCCGGCGGATGGAGCGCCACTGCGTGCGTGCGTCGCCGCCGGGGAAGTCCGCCCTGGCCGTTCCGGCGTCAGGCATGAACAGCGTGTCGTGCACGAAGGCCGCGTCGCCGACGCGGTAGGCGATCGACGCCGCGGTATGGCCCGGCGTGAACAGCACCTCCGCCTCCATCCCGCCAATGCGGAAGCGATCGCCGTCGTCGAACAGGCGGTCCCATTGCGACCCGTCCGCCGGGAAGTCAGGGAGATTGTAGATTTCCTTCCAGATCCGCTGGACGACGACGACACGGCTTCCGATGGCTGTCGGCGCTGCCAGCTTCTCCTTGAGATGGAAGGCGGCGGAGAAGTGGTCGGCATGCGGATGGGTGTCGAGGATCCAGTCGACGGCAAGGCCGCGTTCTCGGATGAAGCCCAGCAGGCGGTCGGCGAACTCGGTGTGGGTCGCCCGCGCGTTGCGGTCGAGATCGAGCACGGGATCGATGACGGCGCAGCGCCGGGTATCGGGGTCGGCGCACACATAGGCGACGCTGTTGGTTTCCTCGTGAAAAAAGCCGGTCACTTCGGGCTGGTATCGTTCGGACATGCCGCTCTCCTTTCTCGACGATGAAGTTCCAAGGCGGTCGGTCGTCGTCACGGCGAGGCCGCGTGCGTTTGGGGTTTCAGCCGATCAGGCCCAGACTGCGGGCGAACATGTAGGCGGCCACCAGGATGATCAGGCCGGCGAAGACCCTGGTGAGCGCGCCGCGCCTTGCTGCCAGGCCGCCGGCCAGGCGGGCGCCGGCCAGGCTGCCGAGGATGCCGCCGCCGACGAACACCGCGGCCAGCGGCCAGTCGACCAAGCCGGACGCGGCATAGCTGCCGGCGGTGGCCAGGCCGAAGGCGGTAACCGCGACCAGCGAGGTGCCGACCGCCTGGAGCATCGGCATGCCGGTCGCCAGGATCAGACCCGGCACGACCAGGAAGCCGCCGCCGATGCCGAAGAAACCGGACAGCGCCCCGGCCGCGAGGCCAGTGCCGAGCAGGGCCGGCGCGTTGCCGCGGTTCAGCCGCACCCGGCGATCCTGGGCGGGGTCGCGCCGGCGCAGCATCAGCACGGCCACGACGACCATCAGCACGGCGAACGCGGCAAGCAGCGCGTCGCCGTCCACGCGCCGACCCAGCGCCGAGCCGACAAGGGCGCCCGCCACGCCCGCCGTGGCGAACACCAGGGCGCAGGGCCAGCGGACATTGCCGGCCCGGGCATGGCCGGCAAGGCTCGCCACGGCATTCGCAGTGACAGCGACGGCGCTGGTGCCGATGGCGAGATGCGGGTTCGACACGCCCACCAGGTAGACCAGCAGCGGCACCGCCAGGATGGAGCCGCCACCGCCGACCAGGCCAAGGGTGAAGCCGACGAGCGAGCCGGAGGCGCCGCCCAGCAGCCCTTGCAGCAAGGAAAGGCCCAGCATGGCCGGTGATCCCTGTGCTCAGGCCGCAGCCGGGGTGCCGGGGGTCGCGGCCGGCCGGTTCCAGGGCATGTGGCGCAGGAGGCTGGCCATCCCGCAGGTTCCGGTCACGCCCGCGAACACGAGGCCGGCGCCGACGAAGCCGGCAAGCGCGTAGAACCAGGGGGTGACGAGCGCGCCCAGCAGGACGAGAGAGCCAGCGGCGATCTGCACCTGGCGCATCACCTCGATCGGCTGGCGGCGGTCCTGCTCGACGGGCAGGCCGGCGCGCTTCCAGGCCTCGAGCCCGCCCTCGACGACATAGGCCCGATAACCCCCCGGCCTTGCCTTCGAGCCGTGCGGCATGGCCGGCGGTGCGGCTGCCGCTGCGGCAGTGGAACAGGACCGGCTGGTCCGGCTGCAAGGCGAGCTTGGCCGTTTCCAGCCCCGAGAGCGGCAGGTTGCGCGCTGCCGGGATGCGCTCGCGGGCATACTCGTCAGGCTCGCGCACGTCGACCAGGAGGGCGCCCTCGCGCAGGAGCCGTGCGGCGTCCTGCGGCTTGATCGAAGTCAGCATCTTCGGTGTCCTTCCTTCCGTCAGTCTTCCGGCGGACAGTACAGATCGCGCAGGACCTCCAGCAGGCGGGCCGCCTTGGGATCGGCCAGGCGGTAGAACACCGCCTGGGACTCCTTGCGCGTTTCCACCAGCCCGTCCTCGCGCAGCTTGGCCAGGTGCTGGGAAAGGGCCGGCTGCGACAGGCCGATCGTCTCGGCCAAGGCACCCACCGTCATCTCGCCCGCACCGGCCAAGTGGCAGAGCAGCAGCAGCCGGTTCTCGTTCGCGAGCAGCCGCAGCATCCGCGCGGCTTCCGCCGCCTTCTCCTGCAGGCCCGCCATGTCCGGCGCCGTCATCGCCATCGTCCTGTACGCCTTTCATTAGCTTGTGCTTAATAAGGTGACACTTATATAAGTTTCAAGCCCCGCGCCTGGGGCAAAGGAGGACGACATGGAACATCCGATTATCCGGGCCTTCTTCGACGAGCCCACCAACACTGTCAGCTACCTGGTCTCTGATCCGGCGACGAGGGAAGGGGCGGTCGTGGACCCGGTGCTGGACTGGGACAACCGGTCGGGAGAGGCCGATACCCGCTCGGCCGACACGATCCTCGAGGCGGCCAGGGACGAGGGAGTGACGGTCCGCTGGGTGCTGGAAACCCACGCCCATGCCGACCACCTGACCGCCGCCCCCTATATCAAGGCCAGGACCGGTGCCCTGATCGGCATCGGCGAGCATATCAAGGACGTGCAGCGGATCTTCCGCCCCGTGTTCGATGCGCAGGACCTCAAGCCGGACGGCGGCGACTTCGACCGGCTGTTCCGGGACGGGGAGCGGTTTGCGCTGGGCCGGCTGGAGGTGGAGGTGATGCATGTGCCCGGCCACACACCCGC
This sequence comes from Geminicoccus sp., assembly GCF_036263595.1. NCBI lineage: Bacteria > Pseudomonadati > Pseudomonadota > Alphaproteobacteria > Geminicoccales > Geminicoccaceae > Geminicoccus > Geminicoccus sp. Next base: position 50,409 of record NZ_DATAGQ010000145.1, read on the forward strand.
CGACATCGCCTATCGGATCGGCGACGACGTGTTCGTCGGCGACACGCTGTTCATGCACGACTACGGGACGGCGCGGGCGGATTTCCCCGGCGGCGACGCGCACGCCCTCTATCGCTCGATCCGCCGCCTCCTGGCGCTGCCGCCAGCCACGCGCCTGTGGATGTGCCATGACTACAAGGCGCCGGGCCGCGACCAGTACGCCTGGCAGAGCATGTAGCCGAGCAGCGCGCCTCGAACCCGCAGGTAAAGGACGGCGTGACGGAAGAGGAGTTCGTGCGCTTTAGGACCGGGCGCGATGCCAAGCTCGCGGCCCCTCTCCTGCTGTTGCCCTCCATCCAGGTAAACATCCGCGCCGGGCGGTTTCCGCAGGCGGAGAGCAATGGCGTGCGCTATCTCAAGATCCCGGTGAAGGCGAAGGGCGGAGCGGCCGTCGGGTGACGGTACCGCGCCTGGCTTGCCTGCCATCGAACGGATCGCTGTTCCTCCATTGCCGTGCCGCCCGCGCGCACCAGCCTTAAGGACGCAGGCCGGCGACCGGCCGGCCTGCCAGACCGTCCGCCCCAGGGCCAAGGCCGCAAGGTTTGGCCTTCACAGCGAGTGCAAGAGATGACGGCCAGCCCGGAGTTCGTTCGCCCGCACTTCATGATCGCGACGGGCATCGAGAACAGCTACCCGACGATCGCCTTGCCCGATGGCCGGATCAAGCGCGTGGACAGCATGGCCAAGTCCGACCACTACCGGCGCTGGCGGGAGGA